>NZ_CP073653.1:4210000-4385000 GCF_018223745.1 Clostridium beijerinckii | reverse complement strand
AAGGGGTGCCTGAGAAATCAGGCCGCAGAGAATAGGCACAAGCAACTGTTTAACAAAAACACAGGTCTCTGCTAAAGCGAAAGCTGATGTATAGGGGCTGACGCCTGCCCGGTGCTGGAAGGTTAAGGGGAACACTTAGTGGTAACGCGAAGGTGTGAACTTAAGCCCCAGTAAACGGCGGCCGTAACTATAACGGTCCTAAGGTAGCGAAATTCCTTGTCAGGTAAGTTCTGACCCGCACGAATGGCGTAATGACTTGTGCACTGTCTCAACTGCAAATCCGGCGAAGTTGTAGTGCGAGTGAAGATGCTCGCTACCCGCGATTGGACGGAAAGACCCCGTAGAGCTTTACTGTAGCTTAGCATTGAATTTCGGTATTGTCTGTACAGGATAGGTGGGAGACTGGGAAACTAGGGCGTCAGCCTTGGTGGAGTCGTTGTTGGGATACCACCCTGATAGTATTGAAGTTCTAACTGGATGCCATGAAACTGGTGACAGGACATTGTTAGGTGGGCAGTTTGACTGGGGCGGTCGCCTCCTAAAATGTAACGGAGGCGCCCAAAGGTTCCCTCAGAACGGTCGGAAATCGTTCGAAGAGTGTAAAGGCAGAAGGGAGCCTGACTGCGACACCTACAAGTGGAGCAGGGACGAAAGTCGGGCTTAGTGATCCGGTGGTACCTCGTGGGAGGGCCATCGCTCAACGGATAAAAGCTACCTCGGGGATAACAGGCTGATCTCCCCCAAGAGTTCACATCGACGGGGAGGTTTGGCACCTCGATGTCGGCTCGTCGCATCCTGGGGCTGAAGTAGGTCCCAAGGGTTGGGCTGTTCGCCCATTAAAGCGGCACGCGAGCTGGGTTCAGAACGTCGTGAGACAGTTCGGTCCCTATCCGTCGCGGGCGTAGGAAATTTGAGAGGAGCTGTCCTTAGTACGAGAGGACCGGGATGGACTGACCTATGGTGTACCAGTTGTTTCGCCAGAAGCATAGCTGGGTAGCTAAGTCGGGAAGGGATAAACGCTGAAAGCATCTAAGTGTGAAGCCCACCTCAAGATGAGATTTCCCATAGCATAAGCTAGTAAGACCCCTTGAAGACTACAAGGTTGATAGGTCAGAGGTGTAAGTGCGGCAACGTATTTAGCTGACTGATACTAATAGGTCGAGGGCTTGACCAATATAATCAAGTTGTAATATACATTAAATAGAGAGAAAGCTCGACTCACTAGCGTTCGCTGAGTAAGTTCGAGGAACCAAATATGAAATTTGGACTCTCACTTATGTGCAATTTTGAAAGAACAAAGTTCTTTTAAGTAGTAATTATTTAGTATAATTGCTGAAAAAATAGTATAAGCGATGGACTTGGGTTATTTTTTCTAAGGAAACACTAACTCACATACGTTCGTTGGTGTGCTGTTTTTCAACCAAATCGAAGATTTGGGAAAAACATGCATCTCGTGATGATGGCATAGAGGTAACACTCCTTCCCATTCCGAACAGGAAAGTTAAGGTCTATAGCGCCGATGGTACTGCATGGGAGACTGTGTGGCAGAGTAGGACGTTGCGAGGTAAGTATAAAAGATAGCTGTAATGGCTATCTTTTTTTGTCTTATTAAATATACTAATTAAATTGGTAGTGAGGAAGTTTTTCTATGTTACTTATTTACATATATAGAATATATATTATCAATTTAATTTTCTTGTAACATATGAGGTAATATGTTAAAATAGTGTCAAATAATTAGGTGTAAAAGTTTTATTATTGGGATTTATCAAAAATACTCTGATAATAATATTAAAACAATAATATTGTTATACGATAATTAAATAATAAGAGCTAAATAAAGATTCAAAAAATATGATATATTTAAAAGGGATATGAGAGGAGAATATTTAATGGAGGCAGATTGTAATTCATCTGAAGGGGAATCTATCTTAAATAATTGGATGAAGGAAAAGTGTGATAATATGGAGTTGGTAGTAGTGAATGATATTCCGATTTTAGTGGAGGATTGTTTATCTATACTAACAGGTACTGTTGCTAAAGTTAAAAACTCAACTGACAAGTTAATTGTCACAACTATAGACAATACTAATTATGTTTTAGAATCGTTCACAGAAATGAATATTACAAATTAAACGTATTTTGAAAATTCATATTAACATGTTGGAATTCGATTTTATACAGAAGGAGATAGCTTTTTACAAGACTATAAGAGTGATATTTGGATTCCTATAATATCAGAGAGTAAAAATTAGTAATAAAATATTTTGAATTAAATATAATTGGCTTAGTATTGCCGAAATTTAAAATAAAAGCAGGTGGTTTTAATTAAACTATCTGTTTTTATTTTAGAATAAAACGAGTTAACTCTCATTTTTATATATTAGAAAGTGGCTATAAAGGTTAAAGTATCCATAAAGTGGAATGAAAATAGTTTTAATATTCGTAGGAGATTTAATGTATTCTGATGAAAAATTAACAAGCCACTTTGAAGTTCATGAAATTATTTTGATAGTAATGTATTTATATGAATAATATTCATGTAAACCCTTTATAAGGAATAAAATCCTTGTATGTTATGAATTGTAGGGGATATGCCACTATGATATAATTATGTTAAAAGATGAAGCAAACACTATAGGAAATTATGGAATGCAAAATTATATGGACTAAATTCATAGAATATGTATGACAGTTACTGAATAATGCAAGATAAAGTAATATTCTGTCACTATTCGTTTGAATAGTTTTTGGTTATATAGAATTATAATAAAATTAATCAAATCTGTTTATCAGTACAGTTCCTTAGAAGTGCAGATAAAAAGTTACTTTGATTTATAGGAGGAGGGAAGAAGGTCTAAAAGAGTGGTGATAAGCTTAATTAAGTACATTTACGAAAGATAAATTTAAGGAGGGGTACACAAATGAAAAAAATTATTTCAGCAGTTACTTTTTTATTAGTAGCATTTGGATTTACAGCAAATGTTAATGCAGCGGTAGTAACATCAGTCTCAACATCAAATGAACGAGTAATCGTCGTATTTAAAAATAAAGCTGATAAAAATGTAGTTTCAAAAGTGAGAGGAAATGTAAGACGAGAATACAAAAATGCAAACGTTCTATCAGCATCTGTTCCTACTACAGCTATTAAGGATTTGAGAGATGATCCCAATGTATTAGCCGTAGAACAAGATATAATAGTTAAAACAAATTCTCAAACAGTAGACTGGGGAGTGAATAAGATCCAAGCTCCGACAGCATGGTCTTCAAGTTATACTGGAAAAGGAGTAAAAATCGGAATTGTTGATACTGGGATAGCTAACCATGAGGATCTATCAGTTGCAGGTGGCGCAGCTTTCACATCTTATACAACATCATATTTAGATGATAATGGGCACGGAACGCACGTTGCAGGTATAATAGGAGCGAAAAATAATGGTTATGGAATTGTTGGAGTTGCTAATGAGGCAAGTCTTTATGCTATAAAAGTATTAGGAAATGATGGGGCTGGATACCTTTCTGATATAATCGCAGGAATAGATTGGTGTATTACAAATAAAATGGACATTATTAACTTAAGTCTTGGTAGTTCCGTACCATCAACTGCATTGCAACAAGAAGTTGACAAGGCTTATAATCAAGGCATTTTAGTTGTTGCGGCAGCAGGAAATGATGGTACATCAGATGGATCAACGGATACTGTAGATTATCCAGCAAAATATAGTTCGGTTATAGCAGTGGCGGCAATTGATTCTAATAATAAAAGACCTTCGTTTTCCTCTACAGGAAATAATGTTGAAGTAGCGGCGCCAGGGGTTAGTGTTCTTAGTACATATTTAAATAATAAATATGTATCTATGAGCGGTACTTCGATGTCAGCACCTTTTGTTACAGGAGATTTAGCATTATTAAAGCAGGCTAATCCAGGGCTTTCTCCAAATCAATTACGTGCAAAACTTAATGAAAATGTTATTGATTTAGGAATAAGCGGAAAAGATAGTTGGTATGGTTATGGGCTAATACAAGCACCTAGAGGACAAACATCAACGGTGACACAGCCAATTTCAACAATACCAACTAATACGCAGTCTGTTACTACTCAACCAGTTGTAAGTCAGCCTGTGACAACGCAACCTTCAAAATTAGGGACAAGAACGGTTGTGTCTACAAATAAAGCCTATTACTTAGCAGGTGATATAATATATATTAAAGCTAAGGTTACAGATACTTCTGGCAAAGCAATTCAAGGAGCAGCCGTTAAATTTAGTATTACTTCACCCAAAGGTGTTGTGACAATATATAAAGGAATGACAGATAGATCTGGAGAGGCTTTTTTTGGTATTTTGACATATAGAATTACAGGAAAAGGTACTTATAAAGTTCTGGCTGAGACTACATATAGTAGTTATATGACAAGTTCGTCTAATACTGCATTTCAAATTTATTAAAAATAGTTTATATAGTAGAACTTAGTGAAATACATTACCTACCACTATTTTGTGGGAGGTAATGTATTTTTTGATTAGAGGACATTACTAAAGCAAGGAATAATTCACAATAAAAAAGATAGATGCATTGGAATTTGTTGGACTAATTACTATAATTAATAAAAAATGTCTGTTTTATAGGAGGTATTTCACTGATATTGTCGAATATTAATTAAAGTACTAATCTAATATTTTAGAAATATATAATAACTTAGGAGGAAAAACATGAATATTAAAAGGAAGTTGACGTTAACACTTCTTCTTGCGAGTTCTGTGCCTTTAATAATATTCACAATCATTAATTTGTTTTTTTCACAAAAGATTGCGATAGAAAATGCACTAGCTGATAATTTTAAAAGAGCAGAAATTGTGGATGAAAAGATAAATGGTTTAATTGAGAGAAATATGTATGGGATAAAGAGCATGGCTAGAAATCCTATTATTAGTTCCTATGATGCAGAAAAATCTAAACCAATTTTAGTTGAGAGTTCAAAAGTATATCCAGATTTATCATTTACGGCTGTTACTAAATTGGATGGAGTTCAGTTTGTGAGAAGTGATGACTCTAAATCATCTGATATATCAGATCGTAATTTTTATAAATCAGCACTTAAAGGACAGGATGAGGTTGTATCTGAAGTTCTTGTAAGTAAAGATAATGGAAGTTTAATCACAGTTCTAGCAACGCCTATTAGAGATAAAGAGGGCGGGATTGTAACGGGAATTTTACAAGGAAATATTGAACTTCCAGTGCTAAATTCTTTTGTTAAAGAGCTTTCGCAGGATAATGCAACTGTTTATATCGTAGATTCAGACGGCAAATTGCTAGCTCATCCTACTAAGACATTAGACAAGCCAGAAGATCGTACAGATTTAAATGATTTCGAATTTATTAAGAAAGGTGTAAAAGGGGAGAGTGGTTCCGAAGAAGTAGTTAAAGATGGGAAAAGTATGCTTGTGAGCTATGTTCAGGATAAAAAGACAGGATGGGTTATTTGTGCTGAAATTCCTAAAAGTATTACTGTTGAAAAAAGCATACATTCTTTAATTAATACTAGTTTAATAGGAATAGTTATATTGTTTATTACATGTGGAGGAGTTTTTGTTCTAGTTGGTTATGCAACTAAACCATTGCATATACTTTTAAATGCAGCAAATAAGATTTCAAATGGAGATTTAACAGTTAATAATATAAACATAAAATCCAACGATGAGATAGGTAATTTAGGAAGAGCATTTGAAAAAATGGCTGTTAACTTACGAGAGGTAATAAATAATATTAAAGAACATTCAGAGAGAGTTTCATCAGCATCTAGTGAGATGACAGATGTTTGCGAGCAGCAGTCAAAAGTTGCTACAAATTCTGCAGAAAATGTTAATGAAATTGCGGAAGGTTCTATGTTAGTAAGCTCTAAGATAGATAAAATAAATTCTAATATGAATATTTTAGATAGCGCAATAAAAGATATAAATGAAAAATCAGATAATGTTTCTTCAGCCGTACATACTGCGTCTAGCTATTCTGAGAAGGGAAGCGAGGCACTCCATAAAGTTAACTCAAGTATGGTTAATATTCAAGGTTCAGTTAACGATACATCTAAAGTTATAGACAAGCTTGGAGAGCATTCACAAGCAATAGGGAAAATTACAGAAGTAATAAAGGGCATCTCAGAACAAACAAATCTGTTGGCTTTAAATGCAGCAATAGAAGCAGCACGTGCCGGAGAGCAAGGAAAAGGATTTGCAGTTGTTGCCGATGAGGTTCGAAAATTAGCAGAACAATCTGGAGAAGCTGCGGGGCAGGTTAGTGCTCTTATAAATGGTATACAAAAAGAAACTGAAAATGTAGCTGTAGTTATGAATAAAGGCATAAATGAAGTTAATGATGGAACTAAAGTAGTAAATGAAGCTAATAGCTATTTTCAATTAATATTTAAATCTATACAAGAAGTTGCATCTAATATGCAGGAAGTAAGTAATGCTATAGATAATATGAATAAAACTGAAAAGGAAGTATTTATTAACATAAGTGATATTACACAACTTTCTGAGGCTGTAGCAGGAGAAACTCAAGGAATATCTGCGGCTACAGAAGAACAAGTAGCTTCAATTGAAGAAATGACAGCATCAGTTCAAAGCTTTAGCGATATGGCTACAACGCTTAAAGAATTAACAGATAAGTTTAAGACAAATTAATTCTATTTATCTGTAGTATAAATAAAACTTAATTGTAATCATCTAAGTTTTTTATAAATAAAGGTCTATTGCGTTAATAGATTAAAATTTAATATGCTCCCTTTTATGATTGATAGTTTTTTCATCTTAACTGTCTACCATATAGGGAGCATATCATTAATTTATAGTGCGATAGTCCTTTTTTGCTTATAAACCATGGAATAGTAGTGAAACTATTATACTTTATATAATAAAAATTTTAGTTTAGATAATATAGCTAAAATGAATTAATAAAACTAATAAATTCTAAATATTCAAGCCTTTGAGAATTTAAATAAGATTGGAAGTTCCTGATGATGAATCTATCAGAACTAGTTAAAATATTATTTTTACACCATTTCTTATAAAATTTATATCTATAACGTGCTGCTTCAGAAGATATTGAACAGTACGTTTCTATGTCATGAGAAGATCTAATATTCAACTTATGAAGAATTACTGGATTAGATAATAAAAGACCAGTAAAATAATTTGCTTCAGCCTCCATAATTTTATATTCAGATTCTGACAGGTAATCATCAAATATTTTGGTATTATCAGATGAATAATGGCTACATAAAATATGACCTAATTCATGAGTTAAAGTCCATCTAATTCTTTCATCAGATTTAAAATCTAAATCATTATAATAAATTATATACTTATTTGAAGGTTTAAAATAATCAGTACATCCTTCGTCAGAAGTTAATATTTCAAAAGTTTCTTCTTTGGTTAAATTGTGATCAAGCATGAATCGATGATAAGAAACTATTTTTATATTATCGAAAGAACCTATTATTTCAAATACGTTTATAGGAAACTTACTAATATTTAATTTTATATAAATATCATTAACTATCTGTTTTATACGCTTATATCTAATCGTCGAAGTACTCATCAAAAGCAGACCTTAAAATTTTCATCATTTTTTCTTTGTTTTTAGGATCCATTTTTCTTCGAGCTCTCTCAATTCTTCTTATATCATCATCGCCAAATCCAGTGTCACTAATTCTCTTATCAGGAAAGTCTAATTCTTCTATATTATCAGACAATAAGTAATCAACAGTAGTATTTAAAGTATTTGCCAACTTAATTAATGTATCATTGCTAGCACCTTGTCTATTTCCTTCTATCATTCCTATAGTAGATTGACTTACACCAATAGCTTCAGCTAACTTTTGCTGTGTAATTTTTCTCTCTTTTCTAAGTAGTTTTACTTTATCACCTAACATTATAAATTCACCTCTTAAGATAATTTTATCATAGTGACCGATAAATTCAATAAAAAAATTAAAAAAATGAAAGTAATTTTATTATTAATCTATAAACCACATTATTTTCATAACATGAGGACAAAATAATTAATAAAATTAACCTTAAAATTAAATAATTAAAGGAGAAAAATATGAAAATGAAGAAATCGGCAATTTTATTAACTGGCATAACAATACTCAGTTTCTTATTAATGAGAAATTTTCATGTTAATAATCTGAAGTGTATTAATCTAATAAAAAAAGAGGCTTTAGCTGTTAATAAAATTAATTATTTTAATATGGAAGTATCTTTACGTAATGAATCAAAACAATACGAAATAATTAATGAAGTTTATAGTAAAGATCATGTGAAGATCAATTACCCTCAAATAAAAAATTATGCTGATGCAGTAAAGCTTGACTCTATAAATAAAGATTTAAAAAATGCAGCCCTAAGTATTGTAAATATATATGTTGAGAATAATACAAATATTAATGATATAAACATGGAAGTAAATTATGAAGTGAAAACTAAAAATAATAAATATATATCAATAGCTTTTAATGGATTAGTAAATATTAAAGGAACAGCATATCCAACTTCAATCTTTTATACGGTTAATATAGATTTAGAGAACGGTTTAACAGTTGGTCTTTCAGAATATGCTAATGTGCAGGGAGTACTAGAAAAATTAAAAAAGTTAGATGATGTTAAAATGCTTTCAGAGGATGATAAATTAATAGAAGTACAGAAGTCTGTTATAAAAAACATTAGTGATGATGAACTTTTAAATATATTAAAAGATGCTGATTTTCACGAGAAAGATGGCGTGATTGAAATTCCAAAGAAAGGAGCCTATAGTTATATGGAAGATAATAAAATAGTAATTAGCATTCCAATGATTCATGCTATAGGAGATCATGCGGAATTTATAATAGAAAAGCAATAGAAATTTTTAAGTAAAGTTTTTGTAAGATAAAAAATATAGTTGGATTGACCACCTATATTTTTCAATTCATTGATGCTGTTTAGCCTCCGCCAGTAACATTTTTGAAAACTTATAATTCTAGTTTTTGAGCCTTATACATTTGAATAGTATAGAAAATGTAAGTAAGTTATTAAAAATTAAGAATTTAGTAATAAGAATATATTACTATTATATGATATAATTGGATAATGGATTTTGATGCAGATAATTATTTATTCAATTAAAATATATAATTTGGAGGGCGAAATATGGCAAGTGTATTGAATGATGAAGAAATACTATGTTCTATTAATTCTTACAAAGATATTAAAGCTTCAAGTAAAGTAGCAAATACGTTGGTTAATTTGCTAGCACAGGGAGTTGCAGGTGGAGTAGTAAATGATTTTAAATTGATTCTTACTCCTAAAAATTTATATATACAGGCTATTACTCATGCTGTTTGGGGAGGGCTATCTGATATTGCTTATACAGATAAAATATCAAGAGAAAATATAAAATCATTTAATGTCAAAAATGAAGATGCAAAAGAATATATTGAAATAATAACAAAAGATGATAAAGTAGCAAACTTTATTAGAGATAATGAAAAAAAGAACGATTTAGCATTAGTGATGTCGTCAATTTTAAAAGAAGGTAAATAAAATTCAATTGAAAAATCATTGAGAAAGTCATCTTGTATGGAAATGTCATTTAGTTAACTAAATGACATTATTTATATAGTGGCTTTTTTGATATAAGGTGAGTTTTAATGCTATTAGCCTAAACTATATATAGCTGCTCTTAAGCAGAAGTAAATCGCGTTTTGCTGATTGTAGTCTTAAACTTATAAATTGTACAAAATCTTAATTGGAATTTATAGTAATTATAAAAGTACGATCATTAAATACTAAATAAATCTTGTAGATTTATTCTCTTTTAAGATATAGTCACTTCTCCATTTCCAACTACAACTATTTTATATCCATCTTTAAGCGGAAGTAAATTATATTTCTGTGATTGAGGTCTCAATCGTAAAGACTGTATAAAATTTTGTTCGGAATCAAAAACAAGTATGTAAGCACGCTCATTATAAGAATCATTTTGAATAGTATAACTTGTATTAGGAGATAGTTTTAAATCTTCTAATGTGTAGAACCCCTTTTTTAAAACTCTAGATATGGACAGAGCCTGAATTGTTGAAATATTTAATGACAAAAATAAGAAAAATAATATTGAAACAGTAAATTTTTTCATAGATATGACCACCTTTATATTTTTTGCTAAAGTAAACTAATCTATATACTCTAAGAAATAGTAATTTCACCATCTCCAATTATTATTATCTCATATCCAATTTGGATAGGTGGTAAAGCATATTTTTCTGATTTAGGGACTAATCTTATAAATTCCTGAACAATTTCATTTGAATCAAAAAGAACTACAGAAACATATTCAGTGGGAGAGGTATTTTGTATTGTATGCAGAGCATCAGGGGATAAATTTAAATCTTTTGTTGTATAAAAACCCAGTCTAAGAATTCTAGGCTGATCGGCAGAAGCCGTTATTGTTATATTAAATAATAAGAAAATAAAAAATATAATGCTGATTTTTCTCATTAAAGTAATCCACCTTTCTAAATTGAACCGTAAATATATTTTATTTTTTGAAGATAAAAAAATATATTCACAAAACATAATTTTAAATATTTTAGTTCTTTGCTCAGTAACAATGCATTTCCAATTTTCATATTATGTTATGAAGAATATGCTGCAGATGTAGCAGGGAGGGAAATTAATGACTGAAGAGCAATTTGTGGTGTTTCATATAGGAAAAGAGAGGTATGCGGTGCCAATAGAACAAGTTAATGAAATTATTGGTTATGCGGCTCCTACTAAAATACCATTGAGTAGAGAATATATACTAGGAGTCATGAATTTAAGAGGAAGAATTATACCAATTATTAATTTGGGTCAGAAGATCTGCATAAAAAATAAAAAAAGAAATGATGAACAGAAAATAATAATTATTGAAGATAGTGAAGGAGCTTTTGGTGCCATGGTTGATGAAGTAGATGATGTTAAAAGGATTCAGAAAGATAGTATAAAAAAGATTAATTATGATGTATGTAACGGAAATGAATATATAATTGGAATTGCCAAACAAGATAATTATCTAATAGTTATATTAGATTTAAATTTATTTTGGAGGAAGTGTTCAAATGAAATTTACAATCAGAAATAAACTTATTGCTTCATTTGGGGTAATAATTTTGCTAACGTCTTTTTTAGGAGTGTATTCTATAATATCAATTAAAAATGTAAAAGATAAAGCAAGTGAAATTGCAGAAGTTTGGTATAAGAGGAGCGAATTGGCTCATACTATGGATCAAAATATGTCAGAATATAGACTTAGAGAATACAGACATGTACTAGAAGATGATCCTGACTTAATGAACGCTACAGAAAAAGAACTTCAAGATTTGAGAGAAGAGTTTGAAGATGAATTAAAAGAATATCAAGGAACTATGATATCAAGCGATGATATTGAGATATTTAAAGAAATTAAAGAGTATTATCCTAAGTATTTTGAAACTAGCAGGAAGACTATTCAATTAAGTAGAGAATCTCAAAATAAGGATGCATTTAATTTAATGTATGGAGAATCTAGACAGGATTTTGAGAATGTAAATAGCGCAATTGAAAAACTTGTTCAATATAACCAGGAACAGGCGAATTTGGCCAATATACAAAATGATCAAATTTATAATCACTCAAGATTAATGCTCACACTGAACGTAATAATTATAATAATAATCAGTCTTGTAGTAACAATATCTATAATAAATATTATTACAAAAAGAATAAACTTTTTGGTTAAATTTATTAATAAAACTGCGAATTTAGATTTAGTATTTAACCAAGCTGGTTTGAATATAATAAAAAGATATAAGGACGAATTTTACGATATGGGTATTGCAGTAGCAAACATGAGAAGAACACTAAGAGAACTTGTGGAAAGTATTAAACAGAACTCCGTAAATGTAGCATTAAATTCTGACGTTTTATCAAATATAATATCTGAAACATCTCAGTCAATAGAGGCTATAGCGAAGGCAATTGATGAAATGGCACAAGGTTCTACTGATCTTGCAAGGAATACTGAAACTGGAGTAGATAAATTAGAGGTTTTAGCAAAAGAAATTCATGATTCGGTAGAAAATACTAATTCAGTGAAGAATTATATAGAATTGGCGTTAAAATCAAATTTGGAAGGTATGGAGAATATAAATAAATTAAAAAGTGTTGTAGAATCAAACCATAAAGTAGCGGAAAATATACTTGATCAAGTTAGTGTTTTAAATAACAAATCTCAATCAATTGAGAAAATAACTGACGCAATTAAGGGCATTACATCACAAATTAATATATTGTCTCTTAATGCAGCCATAGAAGCAGCAAGAGCGGGAACACAAGGAAAGGGATTTGCTATTGTGGCTGAGGAAATTAGAAAACTTGCATATGAAGCTGCGGATTCAACAAAAGAAATAGATGCTATCGTTAGAGAGGTTAAGAAGGAAATAAATAAAACTAAATCAGAAATGATAACGGTAGGAAATATGGTAATTCAAATGGGTGAGGTATCAAATGATACTGAAAAGGCATTTAAAACTATAGAAAGTTCAGCATCTAATGTGGTTAAGCAAATAGATAGGATAGTAGTTAGTATAAATAGTATAGACAATAATAAAAATGATGTTATAGGAAGTATAAGCGATATGTCTGCAATAGCAGAAGAGTCAGCTTCTACTACGGAGGAAATATCGGCATCCATAGAACAACAGTCTGCAAGTATGGAACAAATAAATCAATCTGCAAAAGATTTAAAGAATGTTTCCATAGAGCTGCAAGATTTAATAGCTAAATTTAGAACTTAAACTAATGATGAGGTGTAGTAGGTATGAAGATTCTACACCTTAAATTTTTTTGAAGTATATGGAAGTTAATAAACAATGAAAGGAATGTTTACCAAATGTGTTATAATTGATAATAATAACAAAAGTTAAAGATATAATTTAAGCTTATGGGGGGCAAAAAATGCAAAACATATATCTTTTTATTTCTACTTTATTTGCATATTTTACGAAAGGTATAACTGGCTTTGGAAATACACTTGTTATGGGTTCGTTATTTTCCTTTGTAGTATCAAATAGGTTAACAACACCAGTAGATCTTCTCTTTGGAATTCCAACAAATACATATATGGCATGGAAAGAAAGAAAAAATATCTCTTTAAAAATTGTCATTCCATTATCTCTCATGCTGCTGGCAGGTATTGTACCTGGAACATTACTATTAAAGGCTGGAAGCGATCGGATATTAAAATGTATACTAGGTGTTGTAATTGTTGGAATTGCAGTAGAAATGTTAACAAGAAAGCCTAGTAAAATTCAAAATAAGAAAGCTAGCATTATTTTTCTCATAGTAATAGGAGTAATTTCAGGAATATTAGCTGGGCTTTATGGAATTGGAGCACTTTTAGTTGCATATGTCAGTAGAACTACAGAGAATAAAAATGAATTCCGCGGAAATATTTGTTGTATTTTTTTAGTAGATAATATATTTAGATTTTTCTTATACCTATTTACAGGAATATTAACTAAGGAAGCATTAATTATGGCTTTATGTCTTTCTCCAGCAGTTATTATTGGAATGATTATAGGAGTTAAAGTTGATTCAAAGATGGAAGAAGAAACAGTTAAAAAATCAGTAATTGCTTTACTTATAGCAAGTGGAATGATTTTATTTTTAAAGAGCTTTTTTAGCTAATAATGCATAACCCAAATAATAAAAGGACATTAGATATATCATTATCAAATTAATTTTTAAAATTAAAATTAGAATATTTAAGTAATATTAAAAACATATAATAAAGTAATGAAAACTATGTTATAATTTATATAGTATAGTTTTTACTATTGGATAAAATATATTAAATTTAAGGGGGAGTTAAATGACGAAAAAATATAATGATATTTGGGTTAAAGCAAGCAGAATACTATTTATGATAATAGGTTCGATTTTGGTAGCAGTAGGTTTAGAGATATTCTTGATACCTAATAATATAATAGATGGAGGTATGACTGGAATATCAATTATGGCAAGCTATCTAACAAAAGTACAACTAGGAGTATTTACATTTCTATTTAATTTACCATTTGTTATAATAGGATATAGGCAAATAGGAAAAACATTCGCTATTTCAACTATATTTTCAGTAATATGCTTGTCAGTTGTAGTAACATTGCTTCATCCAGTTCCAGGAATAACACAAGATGTACTTTTAGCCACTATATTTGGCGGAATTATAATAGGAGTTGGAGTAGGCTTGATTATAAGAAATGGTGGTTCTTTAGATGGAACAGAAATTGTAGCTATAATATTAGAAAAGAGAACTGCATTTTCTATTGGGGAAATAGTTATGTTTTTTAATCTTTTCATTTTAGGTACTTCGGGGTTTATATTTGGATGGGATAGAGCAATGTATTCTTTAATAGCATATTTCATTGCTTTTAAAACCATAGATATAACAGTTGAAGGTCTTAATGAGTCAAAAGCAGTAATAATTGTATCGGATAAAAATAATGAAATATCAGAAGCAATAATGGCTAGGCTTGGTAGAGGAATTACTTTGTTAGATGGAAAGGGCGCTTATAGTGGCACAGAAACAAATGTTATTTATGTGGTTCTATCAAGGCTTGAAATAGCAAAGCTAAAAAATATTGTCCATGGTTTTGATGAAGATGCATTAGTTACAATTACAAGTGTTGAAGGAACGGGTAAAAAATACGCAAAGAAAGCTATACATTAATTTATAGCAATCATAAAATATAATAAAAATATGTTAAATAATTGCATAAGATTATGGAATTAAAAGAGCCAAAATTAATTTTAGTTTTGGTTCTTTTTGCGTTCTTATTTACAAAATACCCTAAAAGTAGTAATATATATGCGAACGTATGTTTGCAATAACGTCGTCTGATAATTTAAATATGTTTAGGTATTATATTGAAATAACCAACTTTAAATATTAAATGACATTATATATAAAGCTATAGGGAGATGGTTCTATGTTAACAGAAAAACAACAAGAAATATTGGATATTATAAAAAACTATATAGGCAAAGAGAAGATATCTCCAACGGTTAGGGAAATTGGAAAGTTAGCAGGATTGGCATCTACGTCAAGTGTACATGCACATATAGAGAGATTAGAAAGGAAAGGATATATCTATAGGTCAAGTAATTGCCCGCGAAGTATTCGAATAAAAGATAATATTTAATTAAGATGAATATTACAGAGCATAAAAGTTCAAAAAAATCAATAAAAACTTTAGATGGGACTATTAAATCTGTAAATGAAAATAGGAAGATTGTATTAGAAACATATCTCCCCAATAAAATTGATATCTTATTAATATGTAAAATTTTAAAGATTTTATAATATAAGACTATTCAAATGAATTTTAGATATTTTTTTGATTTGCTAGGAAAAGGTGATATTACCGCCTCCAATAATTATGATTATGGAACCAAATTCTAAAGGTTTTACAAGGTAATCAGGAGAATTCGGTTCAAGTCTCAAAAATTCCTGCATTTGTTGATTTGAGTCAAAAATAATGATAACAGATCTACCAGTAGGGGATGTATTTCTAACTTTATAAGTAGTATTTGGTATTAAGCCTATATCCTTAACTCTGTAAAAGCCTTCGGTTAAGGTCTTTGGGTTGGGATCAGCATAAGCGCTCCTTATACTCATACTAAGAGACATAAATAAGAAAACAGAAAATATAATAATAAATTTTTTCATTGGTACAACTACCTTTCATAGTTTTGTCTATAGAATCAAACTATTCTTTCTAGCTTTTCTTTAGTATGCGATTATTAAATAAAAATTATGTATAATTCACTCAGTGAAAGTACAGTAGAAGACATAATACTTCTAGCGGGTTTCTATCTACTATTTTTCTATATTTATATTTTGGATAGCCAACCATGACAGCTCCTGTTATAACTTTGTTATCAGGAATTTGAAGCAGTTCTAGTAGTGGCTTATAGTTTGAAAAAGCACACATTTCAAATAATCCAGCCCAGCATGAACCTAATCCAAGAGTAGTAGCAAATAATTCAAGATATGAGAATGCAGAAATAGTATTTTTTATTCCATTTTTAAAATCTTTTGTAGATGTTGCTAATATTATGTGTGGAGCATTACGTAAAATTGAGTCTTCACCAGCTTCTCTATAATTTTTGACATGTCTTGAAAAGCTCCAATGTGGAGATGGGGAATTTTTAAGTTGATCTTCCATCCATTCTACTACTATGCTTGCAGCTTGTTGTAAAATCTTTTTATTTTTTATTACAATATATGAAAGTCCTTGGGTATTACTAGCTGTAGGTGCAAAACGAGCTATGTTAACTAATTTTAATAATGCCTGTTGAGGAACTTTAGCTTCTTTGTAGCAGCGGATTGAACGGCGAGACCTAAGAAAAGATTCGGCAGTGCTAGAATCTATAATTGGAAATGATTCTAAATATAATTGATTAGATAAAGGTGTTTTAATATTATCTATTGAACTAGAGGGACATACTGCAACACAATGGCCACAGGTAATACAATTATCTGGGTGAATAGCTATTGGTCCATTTTCATTCATAGATAAAACTCCACTTGGGCATACATTTGAACAAAGTCCACATTTAACACATGTTGATTGATTTACAGTAATTAAGTCCATTGATATCACTCCTATTTGAGAATATTTAATAAAGTTCTAGATTAATTATTTTAGGATACTTACAAAATATAATTTATACGTTATAGGAATTATTATCAAGAACGCACTTTTTAGTAACGTAGTTACTATTTATATACTTGAAATTAAAGAGGTAGTCAAAAATGATGAGATTTAAAGAAATTGAATACAATTGTTCTATGGAATTAACTTTAAATATTATAGGAGGAAAATTGAAGCCAATAATTATTTGGCATTTAGGTAAAAGAACCATGAGATTCAATGAATTAAAAAGAAGTTTACCTAATATTACACAAAAGATGTTAACTCAACAGCTGAGAGCTTTAGAGGATGATGAGTTGATTAATAGGATTGCTTATAATCAAGTACCACCTAAAGTTGAATATTCTTTAACTAGCTATGGACGAAGCCTTCTGCCTATTTTAGCTAATTTATGTGATTGGGCAATTGATTATTCAAATACTGTTGAGGAAAAGAATATGCTTAAGGAAAAAATATAATAGGAAATTAAATGAAATTTAGAATACAGTTCTCTTATGTAGGAATACATTGGGATGGGGGGACTCCTACAACGAGGAGTCCGAAAAATAATTATGAAAACTTAATTTATGTCACATAATTAGTATTGCACATATAGAGAGAAATATTCAAAATAGGAATAAAAAATTGAATATTTTTAGATGTGGATTCTTGAAAGATGATTTAATTAAGAGCAATAAAGATAATAGCTAAAAATATTTGTATTTACTCATGTAAAATATTTATTGCCATAAAGTGTTTCTGCATTTTGTAAGATAGATACATTATGCATATTTGATAAAGTTGATATAAGCAAAGATTTACCGAGAACTATAGGCGATTGGATACTAATTGTATATACCAAAATGGAAAATAAGTATTTATTTGATAATTTGAGATTGTAATTAATATATAATTATTATAAAAATATAAAAAATAGAGGTAGTATCAGTGGGGGACACTAACGATACTGCCTCTATTTTAATTAAGATATTACTCTTTTCATATAAAAGTATTGACCATGTTTAAGTAAAATATACAATTACAACAAAAAATTTAATTATCATTAATTAAGTTAATATCAGAACTAATTATCATTATAAAAAGCATGATTGATATAACTAAGAAGAAAGTTCTAAGTGAGGAAGTACATATGCATAGGTACGTGTAACATAATTTATCATTTGCTCATAAAATATATTACAGTCAGTAAACTTATGATAAAGAGGAACTGAAATTATGTCAATTTAAACAAAGGAAATTGAAGTTACTACTGCAGAGAATCAATTTCAAGCTGAAATAAGTGATGGCAACATTGTTGATTCTTTATTTCAAAACTCTATACAAATATCGAAGACTGGTCCTGCATATAGCAGAGTTGGAGATATAGTAACTTACACCTATGCTATTACTAATACAAATCTACTAGGAGATGGAACAAATTTTTTGATTTAGCATACATTTATATAATTAGGGTGAGAAATATGTATACAGAAAGAACTTTAATAAGATGTATATTCAAGTACAAAGGAAAAAAATATAATATTGAGGATATAATGCCACATTGTTTAGAAAAAGAAAGCTTACTATTTTTATATGAACACGGGAATTATTCAGATGATATCTATAGAGCATCTTTAATAAGAATAAGATATGGTGATGATGAGATTCCTAAATTACCAAAAGGAAGTAATGAAATTGAGTTAGTAGATATTGATATAAATTGTAATTAAGCACCACAAATGTAGGTGCTATTTTAATGTTTAAAACTATGATACGAATTTTAGGTTGAAGTTCGAAGAGTATAATAATAAAAATACAGAATAACTGAACATTATGAATACAAAAGAATATAGTTAGAAAGTAAAATACATTATATGGAATATGTGGTATAATGAATTCAATATGTTAATATTAAGAGCTGTTAATTTAGAGAAAAAGGTATTGTTAGATGTTTCGTATAGTACATAAAATTAATAAAGCAGTATAAATTTATAGCTCCACAGGTTATAAGGTGTTATGTATCTTAGTTAAATAAATTAAAGAAATGTTTTGTAACAGGGGGGTAACCAATGAAAGTAGCAGTCTTATTAGATATTCATGGAAATGGAGTAGCATTAAAATATGCCATAAGAGACTTGAAAGAACTAGGGATTAGCAAAATTGAAATAGTTAATGAGCCTCTTTTTAGAGGAGGCTCATTAAATGGATTACAATGAAGGGAAAGTTATAATTTATCCCAGGAGTATTATATGGAGTTAAGAAATAAATATTCATTATAAGGAAATTATTATTGCTATAAGATAATAATTATGATTTGAATAAATTTAAGAGTGAGAGCTCTATTGCTGAATAGTGATTGCTATTTCACCTTTTCCAACTATAGCAATACGATCATCATCTAAAATAGTACCTAAATTTACAGACTCATTTGCAGTATCAAACTTTTTATAAAAAATTTCATTACCATTTGGGTCAAATATTATTAGGCTTGCAATCTCATCTGGCGTTGTAAGCATGGCTGTGGCTTTAACTTGTTGCGTATCTGTAATATCATATACCCCTTCTTTATATGTATTTGACTCGAAAATTGCTTTTGCGCTGTGTATAGTAGATACTATTAATATCAAAAGTGCTATTAAAAAAGTTCTTAGTTTCATTTATACTAGCCTCACTTCCCGATATTTGAATTTGGATAAAAAAATTATGTTAATAATACATGACGTGTCAATATACTGTTATTATGTGAATACTTAGTTAGACTATTCATAAGTAGCAATTGTTGAAAATAAAAAAAGCTCTCATGTTGAGAGCTTTGGAGATTTAAATTGTGTTCATTTAGGATATTTGTTTTTTAATTGCCAGAACTGACCCTCTTTACGAGGGCAGCTGTTAATTAATAGATTAAAATAAAATTCAGATTATAATCTTTTCAATAGATAGTATATGAAGTTACAATTTAATTATTCAAATCATCAATTGGTAATTTATGCAATTAAGATTGTTTGCAAAGCTGATAGGTAAAAATTGTTGGCATCAAAATTAGGGTTGGAAATAAAGAGATGTTTTATTTAAAGAAGGGGGAAGAGCAATGGAGGTTAAAAAGATCATAAATGACAAAAAGAAGTTTCTTGATTTATTGATGTTAGCAGATGAACAAGAAGATATGATTGATAGATATCTAGAGAATGGAGAAATGTTTGCTTTATATGATGATGATTTAAAAAGCATTTGCGTAGTAGTAAAAAAAGATAGTAATATATGTGAATTAAAGAATATGGCTACATATGAGAAATATCAAGGAAAAGGATATGGGAAAAAGCTTATAAGATACATTTTAGATTATTATAAAGGAAAGTGTACAACTATGATTGTTGGGACAGGCGATAGTAATCTAACAATTCCATTCTATGAGAATTGTGGATTTCGTGTATCACACAGAATTAAAAATTTTTTTACAGATAATTATGACCATCCAATCATTGAAAATGGAATACAGCTCGTTGATATGATTTATTTAAAAATAGACTTATAAAAAATGAAATAGAAGAGCCTAAGGAAACTAAAATTTTTCAATCATTAACTAAAAGCTATGGCTTCGTGCAAGAAGGTTTATTAATAAATGATCGTATCCACAAGGATGGAAAATATTATAATACAGTTATAATGGGAAGAATAAATAGCACCAGTTATTAAAAATTTAATGAGGTCGTATGAATAAAGCATTATAGTTTTATTTTCTTTCTTAAAACTTTATTGGAAGTTTTAATTATTATATTATAGTTTTTTGAGTCACTTATTGCTCCAACATTTTCAAAAATAGCATAACCAGTTACGGAAGTATGTTCAGGTATATTTGTATTATTTAGAATGTTTTCTAATAATACGTTTGAATCGAGAGATTTAAGGTTATTTTTAGCAGATTGTGTTGTTGGAAAAGTTGCTAAATGTGATTTAAATCCAGAAGTTAATTTTACTTTTATAACATCTATTGGATTAGATGAGTTATTTTCTATAGTTAGATTTATAATTGCTATTTTATTGTTTTTATTATAGTAACTTTTTGAGTTGTTGCAAGACAGTTTTAAGTTAGTATTAATTATTAAAAAAGCTTTATAAGCTAGTAGAAAAGTATCAATCGTTAAAAATATAAGTAATAAAGGAATAAAAATATTTAAGTTCGACATTATAAATCCAGTCATTCTTTAGCCACCTTTCACAATGATTTTATCATATATTTAGATAAAATAGAAAATCAAAGTTTAAATTTCAAGAAATGGAGATATTAACAATGAAGATTATTGAAAAGAATCCAAGTGATCCTGATTCCATACGTTTAATGGATGAATTGTCTAAAGAACTGGAATTTATAACTGGAGATAGCGGAAGAAATTCCTTTAATCCAGAGGATGTATGTGTTACCCGGTCCTTGTTTGTGGTTGCATATGATGATAATGGAGAGGCCGTAGGATGTGGAGGAATACGGTATATTAATAAAGATATAGCGGAAGTTAAGCGGATGTTTGCGAAGATTAAGACAATGGGTGTTGGAAGTGAAATACTATCATATTTAGAGCTTCAGGCAAAGAAAATGGGATACTCTGTTATTTGGCTAGAAACTAGATTAATAAATGAGCAAGCAGTAAATTTCTATAAGAAAAGAGGGTACCATCAGATACAGAATTATGGAAAATACAATGGAAATTTTAAAGTAATCTGCTTTGAAAAGAAGGTTATCTAATAATATAATAATATGAAAATCAGTTTATTATACTTAATATAAGCTAACTGGTTTATTTTATAGAGATTTGTATAAAATTTAATATTAATAAAAGCCAAAATAAATATTTTCTTTCACTGATGACAACAATAATGTTAAACAAAAGTGAAAGAGAGGATTTAAAATGAATATATCAAAGAGAATATTAGCAATCCTAGAGATTATATTTATCGTTACTGCAATGGAGGTATCAGTATGTGATGCTAGAGTTATTGCAGGAACAAGCGGATTAAGGCAGAGAGCTGTAATGATAGATGTAGTAATATATAATTTCAAGGATAAATATGTCTCTTTAGTTAAGGAAAACTTAGAAGAAATTCAAAAGCAAAATGAAGGAAAAGTAGTATTTAGATTTTATGATGGAAAGGGTAACCAATCCACACAGGATGAAGTACTAAGTAATTTGGTCAGTGATAGCGCGGATATTCTAATGGTAAATTTGGTTGATACAAAGGTTACACAGGATGTTATTGATAGATTTAAGTCTAAAAATATACCTATAATTTTTTTTAATAGAGAACCATTAGTGGCTGATGTACTTAAATCTTATGGTAAAGCTTATTATGTAGGAACAAATGCTAATGAAGCTGGAGAGATGCAAGGAAAAATTATTGTTGATATATGGAATAAGGATAGAAAGTTTATAGATAAGAATAATAATGGAGTCTTGCAATATGTTATGCTAGAGGGTGAACATGGAAGTATAGAGGCACGGGAAAGAACTGAATTTTCTATTGGAACAATAAATAAAGCAGGAATAAAAACTGAACAGCTTGCATTAAAAGCTGCCGATTGGCAAAGAGATCTGGCTAAAACAAATATTAGTTCACTACTTCTGCAATATGGTAAGAATATTGAGGCGATAATTGCAAATAATGATGAGATGGCTATAGGTGCTATTGAAGCATTGCAAAGCAATGGATATAATTTAGGAGATAAAAATAAGACAATAGTTGTTGTTGGAATTGATGCTACAGCTGAGGCACAAGAATTAATTAAAAAAGGTTTTATGGCGGGTTCTGTTATGCAAGATCCATATGAAATGGCAGAAGTGAGTTATGCAATAGGTATGAATGTATTTGAAGGTAGAGATGCGCTTTATGGTACTAAATATAAGTTTGATGATACAAAAGTTGCTATTCGTTTGCCATATCATGAATATGTTGCTTAAAGTGATTTAGATAGGAGCTTCAGATTAAAAAAATGAGAAGTTGTTTTTTTAGTAAATAGTAAAGGAGTTTATTATGTTTAAGAGACCTAATTTTTCTAATGGAACACTAAAAGCAATACAGTGTATTTGGTGGGCCGTTAGTTTATTAATTGCAATTGTTTTAAAAGATAATTTAGATTTGAAATTGTGGGAGTATCTTTGTATAGCGGTACCACTAATTTTAATTGGAGATGCTCTAATTAGAAAATTTATTAAAGGTAAGATATAATTAATTATGAGAATTATATACATTTAAAAATAAAATCTAGTAATATTTAATGAAGTAAATTACATGTTTGGTTGTTGCAGATTAATGATACAAGCTAGTGAGTTTATCAAGTATTTAAGTATCCTTATTATAAAAATATTGAAATAATAACATGTATAGACCTCGTTAATGAATATATATTAAAGATAGTAATTTTGATTTTAAGAGGTTTAGGATGATATTAGAAATAAAAATAGTATTCAAAAGTGGATATATCGGGTATTTT
Organism: Clostridium beijerinckii; assembly: GCF_018223745.1. NCBI lineage: Bacteria > Bacillati > Bacillota > Clostridia > Eubacteriales > Clostridiaceae > Clostridium > Clostridium beijerinckii. The sequence continues at coordinate 4,361,763 of NZ_CP073653.1, read as the reverse complement.
ACTCCTTTAACTGATGAAGAACCAACAGAAGAGAATATATTAAAATTAAGAGAACTTATAAGGAATGCAAAGCAACAGGGAATGAGAGGAAGTTTTGAATTAAAAGAGTTAAAAACAGGTTGTATAACTGTAATAGATATTCAAGAGGTTGCCGCATTTGGCACTAAATTAATAGAAAAGACAGGGATGAATAATGAGCAAGGTAGCATAAGAATACGTAAGAAAAAGAAAAAAGCTTAAATTTACAATAAACATGAAGCCTATTGATAAAACTTAATTAATAATTTATAGACAGAGGGACTGTCCATTAAGTAAGGCATTCACAAAGCATAATGAAAATGGTTTTATTTTGGTAGGAAATAAGGAGAAAAAAATGATTAAAGATTTTAAATTGGATAATTTGAATAAGGTAATGGAAATATGGCTTGATACAAATATAGAGGCTCATGATTTTATACCTAAAGAATATTGGAAGGATAATTTTGAATTAGTTAAGCAAATGCTTCCGTCAGCAGATATTTATATATTTGAAGAAAATAATATTATAAAAGGATTTATAGGAATAGTAGAACAAAATTATATAGCTGGGCTTTTTGTAAAAAAAGAATATCAAAGAGAAGGTGTTGGTAAGAAGCTTATAGAGTATTGCAAATCTAAATATGATAATCTTACATTGCACGTATTTACAAAGAACGTAACTGCAGTAAATTTTTATATGAAGAATAATTTCAAAGTTATAGATGAACACATAAATGAAGATACAAAAGCAGTGGAGTATACAATGGCATTTGGAGGAAAATAGTTCATAAGGTTTTATTAGTATGCACATGCACTAATAAAAAAATATTAACTTTCAACTTTAAGGAAGATAAAATAAAAGTTTTAAGTACCATATTTTGAAGTGAGTTTGTAGTACTTTTTTAGGCTAATAAAAATTTAATTTATGATAATTGTAATTTAGGATTAAGGCTAAATTAATTTTTTTCAGATATAATTAAAACACTTTGAAGCAATTAAAATTAATAATATACTAGTACTAAGATTTATTATACTTGAATTAGTTGCTGATAATTAGTAAGTATAAGAAATAGAGGTTGATAAAATGAAAAAACAATATCTAAAAAGATTAGTTGCAATTGGCTTAATATCTACAAGTGTTTTAGCGGTGGCTCCAATTAAAGCATTTGCAGCTTGGAAACAGGATAATGTTGGATGGTGGTATACAGAAGGAAATGAATATGCTACAGGTTGGAGAAGCATTAATGGAGAATGGTATTATTTTGATGGCAATGGTTATATGAAAACAGGTTGGGTACAATATCAAGGAAAATGGTATTATCTATATAGTAGTGGTGCTATGGCTAAAAGTACTACAATTGGAAGTTATTCAGTAGATTCAAATGGAGCCTGGATTCAAAAGAATGATGGCACTACTGGAAATACAGCTGCCACTTCATCCACAAATAATGGTACAATTAATACTTCAACAAATGTTGACTCTGAATCTCAAAAGATAAGTGGTGTAAGTGGTATAAAGTTTGATGATGTTACAAAAATAGTATTTTATGATGGAAGAGGCGGTAAATCAATAACAATAGGTGATAAAGAGAAAGTTAAAGAATTCATGGGATATTTAGATGGGTATACCATTAAAAAAGCAACAAATGTTGAAGCATCAGATGGATATATACATTCTGCACATTTTTATATAAATGATAAGGATGTAATGGATATAACATTTGTAAATCCTATAATTATCAATAATAATTATTATAACGCAATAAAAGGTGAATTAGACACAGATAAAATTGATAAATATCTAAAATCAATTGATTCCTCTTATGTTACAACAAGTGAATGGAATGATACTTATAAAAATCAATGAGATTAGTTAATGTTGTTAAAGCTTAAATATTAGAGTAAAGAATAAATAATAGTATAATAATTATTGAGTTAAACAAAAAATATAATCATAATGAAAATTAAAAAAATAAGCAAAATAAATGGGCAGTAGCCATAAATTTAGAAGTACATTTTAGTAGATAGAATTATTTATATTTTTACATTAGATATCTACCGTAAAAATGATATCAAAAATTTGGCTGCTGCCTTTGTTTTTGTATTAAAGAACTAAAGAATATGTCATTAATTTATAACATAAATTTCAGTGAGAAGTGAAGAAAATGTCATTTACAATGATTAATATATTATGGAGTAGTAAAAATGTTACTACAAATGGTTTTTAAAAGATCAATTATATAAATATAAGATAAGGCAGCAATTTAAAAGGCTGCCTTATCTTGTATTTAATGTTAGGAGAATAGTAATTCATGTCTAATATAATTATAGACAAAAATAGTTATATATAATCATTAAATAGAATAATAATTTCCATATAATTAAGGATAGCTAATTAAGGAAAGTTATTTATGATTAAAAAAACTATGATTGTTTAGAATATTCCTTTTAAGGAATCCTAACTGTATTACTTGTCTCATCGAATTTATAATTTGTTCCGTTAAGCGGATTTTGCCCTGAAACAATATTCATTCCTATGGAATAAACTGCATTTGCATAATTAATAGTTAATTAGAAATTGTTATCTATAATTATCAGCACAATAAAAAATATAATGACTAAGCATTTTTAAGTAAATGTTACTGGACTAGTGCCAAAAATTATTATAGATGAACCATAGTCAAGAGGTTTTATAGTATGTTGAGGCGATTGGGGACCAAGACGTATTAATTCCTGCAACTGCTGATCGCTATCAATAACTATTATAATAACTCTGCTGTTTGGTGAGTCAATTTTAGCAGCCATAGGTGAACCTATTTTTAGGTTTGCATCTCTTGCACTGTATATTCCTTGACTAAGAGTTTTACCAACCTGGCCATAGGCAAGTTGTGATATGGTAGTAGATGAGATTAATAGAAATATAAAAATTAATATAACATATCGTTTCATTAAAACTATCAACCTTTCATAAATTTAGATTATTTAAATAATGTATTAATTATTATGTGAATATTAAGTGAAATTATTCAAAGGAATTAATCAAGAGGTAGTGGATTTTACAATTTGATTAAAGGTAGTTCAATTTAATTTATTAGATAAAGTTAGAGAATTTGTTAGTTCGGGATTATAGCTAAAGAGATATGCATAAATAAGTTAGGAATTTGTGAAATATACATGAAAGAAATTATATTAATAAATTTTAGATATTATAATGTTGTAGGGAATAAATGTATAAACATATTTAAATATAAGTTCATATACTATTAACTAGAATAAATAATACTAAAGGAAGAGTAGAATGCAATCTTCTTACGAAGCTTCAGCTGACAAAATAGAATTTACAGAAATATTAGGTAGGTATTCATTTAAAACATCTATAGATAATGGAGCAATAGATGGAATTGTAAATTTAACTGAGCTAGCTCCAAATGGAGTTGTGGGTCGATATCCGTATATTTATGGATATTATAATGCAAGTATATTGACTTTAACAGGTACATGGTCAACAGTATCTTATCCTTATGCATACCCTGAAAGCGCTTGTGTATTTGGCGCATTTAAATTTTATTTCTATAAAAAGAATGGAAAGATAGGATTTAATGGCACATGGGGATGTGGACGTAATCAATATGGCGGTCTTAATGGTGTTGATTATTGGAATGGTGTGAAAATAGAAAATCAAAATTGATTATTCACAAATTCCTATTCTAATCGATATGATATAGATTATAGATAGTTTTTTGGAGGTTATTATAATGGGTTACTATGTCAAAGTAGAACCAGATGTAAAGATCTATGTAGAAGACCTTAATGAGGGTGCCGATAAAACAATTTTATTTATACACGGTTGGCCAGGAAGTCATAAATTGTTTGAATATCAATTTGATGTTTTGCCAAAGATGGGATATAGATGCATTGGGATAGATACAAGAGGATTCGGAGAGTCAGACAAGCCATATAGGGGCTACAATTTTGATACCTTGTCAGACGATGTTAAATGTGTAATTGATACATTAAAGTTAAAGGATATAACATTAGCAGGACATTCAAATGGAGGTGGAATAGCTGTTAGATATATGGCGCGTCATAAAGGTTATGGAGTATCAAAACTTGCTCTTTTTGGGGCAGTAGCTCCAAGTCTTATTAAACGTCCCGATTTTCCTTATGGACTAGATAAGGAGACAGTTTTACAGCTAATTGAAGGAACATATATCGATAGACCTAAAATGCTTCAAGGATTTGGAGATATGTTTTTTTACCAACATATAACAGAAGCTTTTTCACAGTGGTTTTTTCAATTAGGATTGCAGGCAGCAGGATGGTCAACAGCAGCAATTGCAAAGGCTTGGATAAATGAAGTTTTCTTTTCTGATTTAGAAGAGATAGATGTTCCAACTTTAATTATTCATGGAATCCATGACAAAATTGTTCCATTCGAATTAGGACAGATACAAGAAAAGATGATTAAGAATTCTAAGCTTATTCCATTCAAATACAGTGGACATGCAGCGTTCTATGATCAACGTGAGGAATTTAATAAAGAGCTAATGAAGTTTATTGAAGAATAAGATTTTGTAAGTAAGAAAATACTCCTATACAAATAGTTCATATGAATAGTTATTTTAATACCGTATGATTCATTAATTTGGATTTGCGGTATTTTTATTTACTGGAAATATTAGAGTCTATATGAATCTAATATTAAAGCTAAGAATTAATATTTAAATGTAATACGTTAATTAAAACGAAATTCCTTATATGCAATTATAAAATGTTACACAATATGTAGAAAGTATTTAATGATGAAGAAAAAGGCACGTTTATTTTGAGTAAATGTGCGGAATTACTCGATAGGTTACCTATTAACATAGGAGACCGGTAGTATTACATGGAATATCATGGTAAGATAATAAATAGGTGCAAAAGCACAAATGAAAAAAGCTGAAAATTGGAGGGCTTCATTATGGAATTATATAACTCCTTCGATTTCATTGGGGAACAATCATATATAATGGTAGACAATGGGATCGCTACTGAAATCAGTAAGTTATTTATTGAAATGACTGAATATTCAGAGGAAGAACTATTAAATAAAAATATTAAAGAATTATTCAATATATTAAAAATCGGGCCTAATGCCGATTTAGAAGATATTGATGATAAGAAAGATTATTTTTTATTTACTAAATCATTAGATGCTAGGTTTATAAATATAGATGTGGCAGAAGGTGCAATTGGAAAGGTGTATATTTTCTCAGAAAAACCAAATTCACGTTTAGATGTTAAATTCACAGCAGTAGAAGCTCTATGCTCTCATAACAAATTTGGAATTGCTATTTTTAGTACTCCAGATATAACTCTATTGAAAGCAAATCAAACTTATCTAAACTTTCTCGATAAACCATTTAATAGTATAGAAAATTCAATAGGCAAAAAGTTAAATGAAATAATAAAAGGATGGACTGGAAGTTCATCAGAAGAAGTGTGGAAAGGAGTGCTTTCAAGAAAGAAACCGTTTTACAGTGATGAATATATGTTTGAATTTGAAAGAGGAGTGACGTATTGGGAGGCTAGTCTCGCTCCGGTGTTTGAGGATGGAATTCTAAAATATTGTATTGAAATTACAACAGATATAACAGAAAAAGTTTTAGACAGAAAAAGAATGGAAGAGCAAACAAAGGTTATAAAAAAACAAAATGAACAGCTGATGATGCAGGCAAACCTATTAAATCTATCCTACGATGCTATCTTAGCTTGGGAGATTAATGGGTCTATTATATATTGGAACAAGGGAGCAGAGGAAAAGTATGGTTATAACAGCGAAGAAGCTATAGGAAGTATTAGTTATGAACTGCTAAAAACTACATTTCCTATTAGCTTTAGCAGTATAAAATCAACACTTTTAAGTGACGGAATTTGGCATGCTGAAATAGAGCAAACAAAAAAAGATGGCAGCAAGCTTTTTGTTGAAACTAGATTGCAGTTAATAGTAGAGGAGAATGGGAAACAAATTGTCCTTGAAACTAATCGTGATATTACTGAACGAAAAGAAATGGAAGTAGAGTTAAAGAAACACAGAAAATTGCTTCAAGCTATTGTTGATAACTCTCCTGATAATTTATCTGTAATCGATGGTGAAGGTAATTATCTATTTTATAAAAACCAATTCATAAAAAAAGTTGCAACTAAATTCAATAATATAGATGATATATATGCTGTGGCGAAACTTTATGACAGTAATGGGGATAAGCTTGCTGGTGAGAATCACGTTGGATATCGTGTATTAAATGGGGAAACTGTAGAAAATGAAATTGTTATAGCTAAGTTAGACGATAAGGAATATTATGTTCTTTGCTATGCAACACCAATTTATGATTCAGAGGGGAATTTTCTGTGGGGAATTTGCTATAACAGAGATATAACAGATTTAATTGAAATGGATAAAGAGTTGAGAAGACAAAAAAAATTGTTGGAAACTGTACTTGATAATATGCAAGAGTCAATTTATGTATTTGACAAAGATGGTAAGTATATAATTAAAAATAAAGTGGCGAGGGAACGTTTTTCTGGAGAGTTTAAAGAGTTAGGGGAAGGTTATAAAGCTACAAAACTTTATGATTTAGAAGGAAACAAAATGTCAATAGAGGAAACTCCAATATATCGTGTAAAATCTGGAGAAATAGTAAGAAATAATATTGTGAAGTTTAAAAAAGACGATATGGAATATTACAATATCATTAGTGGAACTCCAATCTATGATAATAGTTTTAATTTATTATATGGAGTGGTAAGTTTTCTTAATGTAACAGAGATGATAAAAAGCCAACAAGATTTACAAGAAGTACAAGAAAAGTTGCTAGCTGTAGAGCGTGAAAAAAACGAAGGACTTGAGCAGGCAATGGAAATGAAAGATGAGTTCTTATCATTTATTTCCCATGAGTTTCGAACACCACTTAATGTAATTAATACAGCTATACAAACTTTAAATTTAGTTTACTCAAATCAAATGACTGAAAAGATAAAAGCATATATGGGAACTATTAAGCAAAATACTAATAGGCAATTAAGATTAGTTAATAATATTCTTGATATTACTCGTGTTAATGCAGGCCGGATCACGATAAATAAAAAAAATATAGATATAGTTTTTTTAACAAAAGCTATAACTGAATCTGTATATGAATTTGCATCAAAAAAGGGTGTAAGGTTAACATTTGTATCAAAACTTACGAAAAAGATAATAGGGGTTGATGACGAGAAATATGAAAGAATTATTTTAAATCTTCTTTCTAATGCAATAAAGTTTACACCAGCAGGAAAATCTATTATTGTAAATTTACATTCTGCGAAAACTAATATATGTATTGAAGTAAAAGATAATGGGATAGGCATACCAAAAAATAAGATAGATGTAATATTTGAAAGATTTGGGCAGGTAGAGAGTTCTTTATCAAGGCAGGCAGAAGGAACAGGTATAGGTTTGTCATTGGTAAAGAGATTTGTTGAAGCACTAGGGGGGAGTGTAAGTGTAAAAAGTAATTTAGGCAAAGGTACAACTTTTAAAATATTACTTCCTAATGAGAAAGTAATAGAAGAAAAAAATGAAAAACCGATGATTGATTTAATGACTGATAATAGACTTGTTCAAACTACCAATATAGAATTTTCTGATATATATTTATAGCTAAAGGTATTCAGATATGAATATTTTATGGTGTGAATGATCCAGCAATATATTAATTATAAAATCATTTGGAGGTGTATTATTATACTTTTTATAGAAAAAATAATAAGGAATAGGAGCTAGTAACATATAGTTAGTCTCCTATTCTAATGAAACAAGTGACAACCACCATTTTGAGGAAATGGTTCGGGGTGTAGTTAGTGGTAGTTATCATATTGCACTATTATTATGTGAAAGAATGAGATAGATATTCTATTTATATTTTACAAGAGCTTCAGATTCCATGGATTATAGGTGATTTAACATGGATTGTTTTAAAGATGGATATTTTGGAAAGAATTAAAATTAATAGATTATGTTAAATCAAAGGAGATAATAAAATTATGATGTGTAGTGGAGAGCTATTAGAAGAAAAAGTACAGGAATTTTGCAAGAATAACAACAGAGATGAAGGACAGATATGGCAGGTTATAAATAATGCTCATACAAGGACGTATGGACGTAACATAATGTGGGAAAAGGAACAATATCAAAAAGAAAATAATTTGGGAGATATACCAATGGCTGAACAGTTTGCCAAATTAAATTTAGTTCATAGAGCAATAGAAATATTAAAAAGGCTCCAAGAATGTATTAAAAATGGTTGGGAGTTAGAATAGAAAGCCTACTTTAATTAATATAAATATTAAAGTTAAATGGAAAATTAAGATGAAAATCTAAAGCCTAAGTATGGCTTTAGATTATGATGGTTTTGGATAAGGCTTTCAGTTATTTGCTTTCAACCTTGAAATCTCTTAAGCAAGCGACAATATTTCCATTGCCTCGATGAAAATTTACACATTCGCAACACTTACCATGTCTTTCGCAATTAATATTAGAGCATGTACAATTCTTTTCGTTACAACCAGCCATTATGAATTCCCCCTACAATCTAGATAAAATATTTTAATTCATTAACAATTATAAACTAATTTCTAGGAAATATATAGAAAATTGAAGATGATTACTGAAATTTTAATGATTAGAATTTATATGTATGAATTATCATTTAACTTAAAAAAGCTTATTAATTAAAGTTGTATTGTTCATTTTGTAGAGAGCAAAATAATAAATGGACTAACAGGTGATAATAGTATATTATTATTTAAGTCGAAAACTTAAAATAAAGTCATAAAACACCCGGGAAGGTAGATTAAGTAGAAAATGCTTAATCTATCTTTATATTTATTTGAATTTAAGATAATGGTTATACAGAATAATGATAAAATTACAATATGTGTTATAATTAAGGATAAGAATGAATTGATTCTAAATGAGGCAAAATTGTTATTTATTGTTTGAAGATTTACTATTATATAAATTGGAAAAATGATATGATGAATTACAGATAAATTAGTGTTATTTCTAAGTGATTTCACTACTTAATCAGAAAGAAATTTGTATGCAATGTTCTAATAATTAAGTTAATTGAAGGAAGGAAATAAATATGGAACTTATTATCCGGAAAATGAAAGAAGAAGATTGGGATAGTGTTGCTGATATTTATATGGAAGGAATAAAAACTAAAAAGGCTACATTTCAAGCAGAAATTCCTAGATACGAAGATTGGGACAAGGGACATTTAAATATAGGAAGGTTTGTCGCTACTAATAGTAATAATAGAATTATTGGTTGGATAGCGCTAAGCCCAACAAGTAGTAGATGTGTGTATAAAGGTGTTGCAGAAGTCAGCATCTATATTAGTGAATCTTGTAGGAGGAATAATGTTGGATATGAACTTATGAATAGAGTAATAGAGGAAACTGAAAAAGAAAATATATGGACACTGCAATCAGGAATATTTTCTATTAATGAACCAAGTATTAAATTACATGAAAAATGTGGTTTTAGAGTTGTTGGAATAAGAGAAAAAATTGGATGTGATGTTGACGGGATATGGCATGATACTATCCTTATGGAGAGACGAAGTAAAATAGTAGGTATATAGAAAAGATGACAGTGCTAAGAGTTAACAGCTATTAATTATAAATGATTCTATATTTTATCTATAGCGATGAATTAGAGAAGACAATATTATTTAAGATAGACTTAAAATATCAATGAATAATACCATATTCTTGATATGTGATATAATAATTACAAGATAAAAAAGAATGAACACAAAAGGAGAGAAGTAATGGACAGTGCAGTTAATCACAACTATAAGAATCAAGGTATAAAATTTTTAAAGGAATGGGTAATTCCAATAGCAGTAGCCCTTATAATAGCTATGTTAATAAAAAATTTCTTGTTTTTTAACATATATGTTCCTAGTGAATCAATGGTACCTACTATAAACGTCGATGATAAGATGGTTGTTACAAAAATATATAATATGGGTAATATTAAAAGAGGAGATATTATTGTATTCTATTCTGATGAATTAAAGAAAACACTTATTAAAAGAGTTATCGGGCTACCAGGAGATCATATTGTAATACATGATGGTGTTGTTAATATAAATGGAAATGATATTAAAGAAGATTATGTAAAAAACAATGAAAAATATAATAGAACCTTTGATGTTCCAGAAGATAAGTTTTTCTTTTTAGGCGATAATAGACCTGATTCTTTGGATTCAAGAAGATGGAAAAACCCCTATATAGATAAAAGTAACATAAAAGGTAAAGCTGTTTTTAGATTTTATCCATTTAGCAAAATGGGCTCATTATCACAATAAAAAATAAGAATAAATAACATATTAAAAATCGCAGTATTCATAATAATATATTTTACTTAAAGTAGTGGATTTTGATTTTTCTATCTATCTACTTTAAAAAGAATAGATTGTAAGTGAATTTGTGATTTTTTATTATTTAGCTTTAAAATTTTAAAAATAGTTTGGAGTTAATTAACAAATAAAATTGTTGTAGATGAGACTAAAATATAGAAATCTAATCTAAATATATATAACAAATAATTAAAAATAATATAATAGAATAATTGGAGGAGAGAATGAAAAGATTAAATTTTATATTACCAACTTTAGAAGATAAGAAAAAACTCATGGATTATAAAAGAGAGTTTATTGAAAATAATGACAGCATGGATGGTACAGCAGGATTAGGTAGTGCTGAAACTTTTGAAGAATGGTATAGCGCATTTTGTGATAATTCAAAAGAAGAAACTGTAAGAGATAGCTTAGTTCCAGCAACTACATACATGGCTGTTTCTGTTAGCGATGGGCATTTAATTGGAATGATTGATATTAGACACCGATTAAATGACTATCTTTTAAACTTTGGTGGTCATATAGGCTATAGTGTTAGAAAATCAGAAAGACGACAAGGATATGCAACAGAGATGTTAGGACTAGCACTAAAGGAATGTGTAAAACTAGGAATTAAGAAAGTATTAATCACTTGCAATAAAAATAATATTGGATCTGCAAAAACAATAGTAAATAATAATGGAATATTGGAAAATGAAGTGGATGAAGGAAATAGGATCACACAAAGGTATTGGGTTTATTTATAATATCTGTAAAGTTTAAAATATTACTAATTCTTATATAGAATAGAATTTTTATAATAGCTAAATATAATTAATGAATATCAACAAGTTATTCGTAATTTAGAAGAACATAAAAGAACTTATAGCGATTCAATTTCAGATGTATTTTTTTCGGATCAAATATCAGTTATAGCCCAAAGTTTCGTCATAAGTTTAAGGCATCAGCAAAATTTGATAAGAGCACTTCAAGGTACTGAAGAAGAGTCAAAAAGGCTATTTTATTCAAGTTATTTAATACCAGTATATTATTATTTAACTTTAGGAGATCAAATGATAGCGTATATTGATAACTATTTTACATTACCAGATTAAACTTAAAGAAAAGCATAAATAAATTTATAATTATATATTCAAGGATCGCATAACTTAGAACGATATGCGATCTTTTTATATTATAATATTTATAGAATGAAAAACATTACGTTAAAACATGTAAAGAAAGTGGGGATTAATATGAAAGTAATAGATTTAACACATACCATTTCAGAGAATATGCCGGTATATCCAGGAACGGAGAAACCTAAATTAGAAGTCGCAAGTACCTATGAGAAAGATGGTTTTAAGGAAACATTGTTAACTATGTTTTCTCATACAGGAACGCATATGGACTCTCCGGCACACTTATTCTCTCAAAGAACAACTTTGGATTCATTTATTGCGGAACATTTTGTTGGAAAAGGCATAGTAGTTGATTGCAGCAATTTAAAAGAAGGCCAAAAGATTACGATGAAGTATATTGAAACTGTAAAAGAAAAAGCAGATACAGCACAATATATTTTGTTTTATACAGGTTGGGATAAATACTGGGGGACAGATGCTTACTTTGGAAATTATCCATATATTACAGAAGAAGTAGCTGAATACTTAATAAAAAGCAAGAAGAAAGGGGTAGGTATAGATGTTATAGGAATTGATCCTATTAAAGATGAAAATTTAACTATTCATAAAAAGCTTTTTGCTGAAACAGATATAGTTGTAATAGAAAATTTGACATCTTTAGATAAGGTGGGAAATGACATTTTTACATTCTGTGCTCTTCCAATAAAATTTAAAGATTCAGATGGAGCGCCTGTTCGTGCAATAGCTATTCTAGAGGATTAATTATTTAAGCAGAAAAGAGGATTAAAATGAATTGTAGTATTAAATCGTTATACTTATGCGTTAAAGATATGAATAGAGCAATTGATTTTTATGAAAATTTATTTGAGCAAACTGTAACCGTTCGAGATGAGATTTATAGTGTGTTTGATATTAATGGTTTTCGTATTGGCTTGTTTGCTTATGAAAAAGTTAATGAAAAACATGTTTTTGGAAATAGTTGCTTACCAAGCATAGAAGTTAATAACTTTGATGTTCTTAAAAGTAAATTAGAAAAATTAGAAATTGTATTTCCAATAAAACAGATTGGAGCTAATTGGGTTGCTGAATTTAGAGATAGTGAAGGTAATCATATTGAAATAACAACTCCTATAACAAATTAGAAGTTTGTAAATAAACAGCGGTAGATATAAAAATAAAATGTAACAAGGGTTTTGGTTAATATGACTATAAATGTTGAATAATTGCACAATAAATATTATAATGTAATTAATGGAATAATTAGGTTGATAAGGAAGTAGAGGGAATTTGTTTGATAGTCTAACACAAGATAAAACTTGATAGATACACATTTCCAATTTTACATCTCTGATTTCTTAGATAGAATTATTTCTTTTCATATATCAATTTAATTATTCTAAATAAGTTAATTTAAATAATAATTAAGAGGTGGGTATTATGGGAATAAAAAAAATGATTGCAAATTTACTATTAAATCTTTCTAGATCTATGACTAAATCACCTATGGTATCATTTTGTTTCGCTGGTATTGAAGATATGCCAGAGTCAATGAAAAAGTTAAGATAATAAAACTTGTTTATATGATTATTTAACATTATAAAAGGAGATGTAAATTGGAAGTGCAATACATTGATGCATTAATTACTATTTTTCAAAGTATATTGTTTATTTATATAGTTAATTATTGCTTGGAAGAGGAGAAAATAGTAAAAATAAAAGAATTGATATTAAGTGTGATACTTCTATCGGTAGATGGTTTTTATATAACATACTTACTTGGAAATTTATCAATATGTATATTTATAACACATGCTTTAGGAATATTAATTATGTATTTTACTTTCAGAAAAAATGTACTGAATCCAATAATAGCATACAGTTTAATATATTCAATAGTAATTATATGGGTGTCGACATTTGGTAATATACTATATGTAATGCTAGATGTTAATTCATTGGAAGATCATATAGCGAATATATACATTACACTTGTGTATCTCTCTCAGATACTCTTATTTATTTTATGCTTTTTATTTAGAAGTAAGATTAGGCAAATTTATAAGCTATTACTAGACGAAAGTAACTCCGTACAATACATAATTATAATAAGTTTCTTCCCTGATTTTTTGATTTCTTTATATAATATTTCATACGATATTGAGCCGGTATTATCAAGAAATATTATAGTTATAGCTTTAATTGGATTTATAATATTTAATATAATAGATTTTAGAAAGATTAAAAAAGATTCGGATGAAATATATAAATTGAATGGAATTTTAACATCAAAAAATATTGAACTTAAAAATATAAAAGATAATTACAATCTAAATATTTTAAGTTTATATGAACTCTGTGATATGAATATGTATCAAGATGCGTCTAACTTATTGAAAAGAATTATAAATACATATCAAAATAGCGGAAATGTTTATGAAAAGGATGCTGAGGGCTCTTCACTTTTATCTCTAGCGACTAAACATGTTATAAGAGATGATATAAAAGTTATTGTATCCGATAATGCTGATTTTAGGTTAACAACAATGAAAGAGATGGATTTATATCGAATAATAATTAATATAGTCAACAATGCGGTAAAGGCTATGAAGAATAAAGGGACTATAATTGCTGAATCATATGAGGATTTAAACAATATAGTTATAAATATAGCAAATGACGGGGAAAAGATTCCCGATAACATAATTAATAAAATTTTTGATTCTGGATTTACTACTAAAAATAATAATAACAAGAATCATGGCTATGGTTTAAGCATAGTAAGAGAATTAATTGAAAAGCATAATGGAAAAATTAAAGTTGAAAGTAATGAATATATGACTAAATTTACAATTGTATTGCCAATAAATGTGGCTGCATAATTGCATGTATATTTGGAGAAGTTAGTTCATAGAAACCTATGCTAAACTTTATATATTCTAAAAGTCTAATTGATTAAAATCAAATTTAAAATGTAGTCATTTATACAACAAATAAAATAATTTAGGTCATTTAGAATCTATATGATTTAGGGAATAAAAGAATATCTTTTTAATAAAAAACGGCTATTGGACATTTCCAGTATATCTGAAGGTGGAAATCTAATAGCTTCTTTTTTATTCTCTTTACGAATTGTAACCTCCTAAAAAATAAAAAAGGCAGCAACTTTCGTTGCCACCAAGTCCATTTTGCAAAATTAGTATAACCTAAGTTATCTATAGAAATCAAGGGGGAGTAGTTAAAATAATTTAGCATATAGAATTAAATAAATAGATCCAATATTGTACTATAGCTCATAATTAAAGATTAGTTATGCCAGTATTTACAATTTATGATATAATTTATTTATATAAATTAGAAGAGGCAGATGATTTTTGCAGTATGGGGGAAAAAATGAGTGATAAAAATAAGGGGAAAGTTACTTTATATTTGATGAGGCACGGGCAAACTATTTTAAATAAAGTAGGAAGGACTCAAGGATGGTGTGATGGAGTTCTAACTAAGGAAGGAATTGAAGTGGCTGTAAATACGGGATTAGGACTTAGTGATGTGAAGTTTAAAGCAGTTTACAGCAGTGATTTAGGAAGAGCAATAAAAACAGCTCAAATTGTCATAAAAGAGAATAAGGCAAGTGCGGACTTAGAACTAAAAGAATTTGAAGGCCTAAGAGAAGTATATTTTGGAAAATATGAAGGAGAATTTGAGAAGATAAAGTTTAAGGCGATACTTGATTTCCTTAATGTAACTTCATTTGAAGAAATGGCAGAAAAATATGATTTTCAAAGGGCATATTGTGATTCATGTGCTGCATTAGATGAAACACATGAGGCTGAAGATTATAATACAGCTTTAAAGAGATTTGTAACAACTATAAATAATATATGCATTGAAAACGAAGAAGATGGTGGAGGGAATATTCTAATAGTAGTTCATGGAGGAATGCTTAGAGTATTTATTGAACATTTAGATAAAAATTTCGATATAAGGAATATGGATAATTCAAGTATATCAAAAGTTGTATATGAAAACGGAAAATTTAAGGTTCAATCTGTAAATGATAGTAGTTATAGTGAAAAAGGTAAAGCTATGAGACAAATACTAAAATAGTGAGATGCTTAGTACTTATTTCGGCGAGCTATATGAATAAGTTCAGATTTTAGTTTGTTTGGTATCTATAGATATCCAAATTTAAAACTAAACTTATGTGATAACTTACCGGTACGCCAAGCAAGGGCGTAAAAGATAATGAGGGCTAACCTTCCTCATTATTACTATATAGCAGGTGGGAATCCTGCATGACAAAGGCCATCAACCAGTCATTAGTTAGTCTTGGGCTTATTATGGCGATGTAATAAGTTAAGTGTAGACAAACAAGGTACCAGGCCGCAAGCGAATGCTGAAACTACTAGCCACGAAATTATCACAAAGTCAGAAAGGACGATAATATCGGTAAATTAGAAGTCAGAACATAGATAATCATTATTGCAAGAATATCTGTGCTTTCTCGTGGTTTTAAGGTGTAGCATGGTATACATTGATATAGTACGTCAACTTGGGAGGACTCATTATTCTCTGACTTCAGAGTATGGAAAACAATGATTAGAAATCAGAGGTATTCAAATGATAATGAGTAGTCGGATTACACCATAGTACTGAAGAAATGAGTAATGACCATGGAGGGAAGGGTGTAACATATTATAGACCTTGAAAAGAGAAACAGAAATTCTCACACAGAGGAGGAAAAAAAATGTACACAAAACTTGAGAGGATAGCAGAAATAGCTGGAAATAATCCTAAAGAGAAATTTACATCACTAATGCATTTAGTTAACAAGGAAATGCTAATTTTATGCCATTATGAACTGAGCGGAAATAAGGCTACAGGAGTGGATAAGGTAACAAAGGAAGAATATGAAACTAACTTAGAGAATAATATTGATAATCTACTAATTAGAATGAAGACTTTTAAATATAGACCGCAGCCTGTAAGGAGAGTATACATAGATAAGTCTGGTTCAAACAAGAAAAGACCTCTAGGTATACCGGCATATGAAGACAAAGTTGTACAATTAGCCATTAATAAAATATTAAAATCAATATATGAACAAGATTTCATTGATAGTTCTTTTGGGTTTAGACAAAATAGAAGTTGTCATGATGCTCTTAAAATCTTAAATGTATATTTATCTGAAAAGAATGTGAATTATGTTGTAGATGCTGATATTAAAGGATTCTTTGATAATGTTGACCACAAGTGGTTGATGAAATTTCTTGAACACAGGATTGCAGACAAGAACTTACTTAGATATATAGGTAGATTTTTGAAAACTGGAATAATGGAAAACGGAAAGTTTTATAAAGTATATGAAGGAACTCCACAAGGGGGAATAATATCTCCAACATTAGCAAACATTTATTTACATTATGTTTTAGATATATGGTTTAATAACTTTATCAAAAAGAAGTGTAAAGGACAGGCGTACATAGTACGCTATGCGGATGATTTTGTTTGCTGTTTTCAGTATGAAGACGAAGCGAAAGCTTTCTATGAAGCATTGAAAAACAGATTAGACAAATTTAACTTGCAGGTAGCTGAAGATAAAACTAAAATATTATATTTTGGTAAGAATGCCTACTATGATAGAAAATTCAAGAGAGCATGAAAGTTAGAATCATATAAAGATAGAACTTTTGATTTTCTAGGATTTACACACTTCTGCAGTTGCAGAAAGAATGGAAGTTTTAGAGTTAAGAGGAAGACTAGCTCAAAGAAATTTGGAGCTAGCATAAAGAGATTGAATGAATGGTTAAAGAATAATAGAACAGTGCCGCTCACATTATTAATGGAGAAACTGACACAGAGACTAATAGGATATTATAGGTATTACGGAATCACTGACAACAGTTTAAGTCTCGCAACTTTCAGATATTTAGTAAGAAAACTAACTTTTAAATGGCTAAACAAAAGAAGTCAGAAAAGAAGTTATAACTGGAGAAGTTTTGACACTATGTTTGAGTGCTTCAAAATACCTAAAGCTAAAATATATGTTAATATTTTCAACTTAAAAGAAGATATATCATATATACTGTGAATTA
Source organism: Clostridium beijerinckii (assembly GCF_018223745.1). Taxonomy (NCBI): domain Bacteria; kingdom Bacillati; phylum Bacillota; class Clostridia; order Eubacteriales; family Clostridiaceae; genus Clostridium; species Clostridium beijerinckii. The sequence goes on along the minus strand of NZ_CP073653.1, from coordinate 4,344,078 downwards.
TAATGTGGGGAGCCGTATGCGGGAAATCCGCACGTACGGTTCTGAGAGGGGTTAGGGAAGTGATTCCCTAGTCTACTTACCAAATCATAAATATTTTGTTCCGAAAAGCTATGAAAATATCGCTGAAGTTTCTAAGCGGCAGATTGTATCCAATTTAGCATGCTCCAACTTTCAGTTTGACAAGCTAAATTGGAACAACCTACAGCTAAGAACCTTTAGCAGCTCATTTTCAAATGTTTTCTTCACAAATATATTTATGATTTCTAGTGAAGATATGAACTTGAAGTTTTAGAAAATTTGTAAATATGTTCATCTAATAAGTCTAATTCTTGAATTGTTTATCTATATAGTGGATAGTATTACAAACTCATACGTAGCATTGAAAATATAAGGACTGAACTTCATTAGTTCAGTCCTTATATTGTATTGGATTTAAAATGGAATATTATAAATCACAATTGGTTGATAGAATTAGATTAATGAAAGCAAAGAAGCGAACATTAGCATGTTGAGGAACTGTAAAGTCATGAATTAGGTGGCAAGTTGCGCCTAAATTAAACATTGTACCTTTAATATTCCCCTGGAAATATTTATTAAGTGCTTTTGTATAATAAGATATGCATTCTGATTTGGTATTTCAATATATTTATCTCTTAATTATTATAAACATAAGTAAAACTATTATCCGTAGAGTCGTATAGATGTTGGCAGATATATTTCTTAAAAATCAATATGAAATTGTAGTAAATGAAAAATTTGGTGTTATGTATCATGGGAGATAATAAATTTAAAAGTTAGAAAGCCAGGTTCTTAGTTGAAGATAACATGTAATAGCTCAATGGCAAAAGAGATATTGTGAAACATGGATTTAAAGAATATAATGTATATATAAGCAATTAAAGTTAAAATATTGTTTAAATAGAGGTGTGAATTTTGAGTAAAATTAACAGAAAGGTATTGCTAGGAATAACTTCATTAATGTTGTTTGCTTTAGGAATATTATTTGGAATTTCATTGGGCGGAAATCCTAGTTACGGGGATCTTATATTAAAGTCTGTAGGTTTAGGTCCATGGTCAAATATCGATACAGGACTACATTATACAGCAATTATATCTTTAATATTTTTAATACCGGCAGTTGTTTTTGGATATATGTTCTTAAAAGAAACTTTAGAATTAGAAAATATGAATGGTAAGAGAAGAATAGAGATTTTGGAATGTAAATTAAGTATATTTATAGTTTTAACAAGCACCTTTGTTTTGCCAGGGAAAATAGAACAGAATATGGGAAGCTTTTTTGAGTACGCGTTTGGCTTTCCTTTAAATTATTGGTCTGTATATCAAGGAGACGAAGGAAGTTCTTATTTATTCAGTAACCTATTTAATGGAAATATTGGAATGAACATTAATATAGTAAATTTATTCCTTGATATAGTGATTCTTTATTACGTTTTATTAATAATAAGAAAAGTATTTATAAAATTATATGCCGTATATAAAAAAAATTAATTTAGAGGATTACTTAAATATGGTAATATTCAGAAATGAATTTACCATATTTTTTGTTTTCATATAGAAATTCTATAAAATGTAGGTTTAGAATGTTAAATATGAAGTATTCTTTAAAATTAAAGTGAATATCAATTAATATATAAAAGAAGTATAAAAAACTTAAATATCATATTATAAGAACGTATTTATAATTATTAATATAGAATTTAGAATAAATTTCTTTTTAAAAGTAATCCTATAAATTAGATAGAATTACAGGAGGTTTTAGAATGAAGCTATTAAAAAAATTTATAATAATAATTATAGTAACAGTTATAGTAATGGAAACCTTAATTGAAGCAGTCCCATTAAATAGTCACAATGATTCAACAAATCCAGTAAATGTAGGAGTAGTTTTTTATAGATTCGATGATCCTTATGTTATTGATTTAAGGCATAGCCTAGAAGATATTGAATCACGAAATGAAGGAATAGTTAAATTTAATTTTTATAATAGCGAAAATAACAGAGATATACAAAATCAAACTATTAATAATCTTCTAGAAAGCGGAAATATTGATCTTCTCATATTAAGTTTAGTGGATTTAGTAAACGATCCTAAAGAACTAATTAATTCAATCAAAGAAAAAAATATTCCAGTAATTTTTGCTAGTAAAAGAATACTTAAGGTAGATGAAAATATAGTTAAATCATATGATAAAGCATATTATATACTTCCAGATTCAGAGCAGGCAGGCAGGCTACAAGGAAAATTATTGGTTAATTTATGGAATGGTAATAAAAATACTATAGATACAAATAAAGATAATATTATGCAGTATATAGTATTGCAAGGTGGAATTAATAGTAATAGTAATGAGTCAACAGATAGAACTAAATATTGCATTATGACAATCAGAGATGCTGGAATAAAAGTTGAACAACTTGCATCAGAATTTTGTAATTGGAGTGAAGAGTTAGCTAGAGATGCGACAGATGCTTTATTAACTAGATATGGAAATAAAATTGAAGTAGTAATAGCTAATAACGATACTATGGCTGTTGGTGCTGTAAAAGCTTTACAAAAGCATGGATATAATAAAGGTGCTGGTACAAAAAATATACCCGTTGTTGGAATTGATGCTATTCCAGAATCACTATATTTCATACAAAAAGGATATATGGCAGGTACTGTTTTCCAGGATCCAGATGTTATGGCAAATGCATTTTTTGACGTTGCAATGCATTTATCAGGCAAAATACGTTTTGAATGTCCTAAGGAGTATCGATGTGATGAAAGTGGAAGAATAATTCAATTGCCATTTAAAGAATATATGGCTTAGGATAAAAGTATATTTATTGGATTTAAAAATGATGTCGTTTTGATAATGAATTTTATTTACCTCGAAGTTAATAATTATAAATTAGTGGTAAATAAAATTCATAGTTAAAAAATTAACAATGCATTAGTTATGAATTAGAATAAACATCATAATTAATTCTATTATTATTTTAAAAGCTATAAGCAAAGTTTTATGGACAAAGAACAATGAGGAGCTTGTTTAATTTTTCATTAGAATCTACTTTAAATTATAAATGAATACAAACCAAATAATTCTATGCGAATGAATCAAGTTACTTAGCGTTCATATTTAATAATTTCAACATAGAATACTTGTAAAAAAATACATTTATAGTATAATGTGTACATGCAATATTAAAAGAGAATTGATCTATATATTGTAATTAAATTTCTATATTTGGGGTTTTTATTTAGCATGAGAGTTCTAGGATTTAAAATATTCAGCATATATATGGGGGAATGTACATGGAGATAACAGTATTGATAGCATTTTTTCAGTTATTGCAGTTGTAATATTTCAGACGGTTTTCACAATAATTGAAACAAGAGCTGAGAGTAGATGACTCTGAACAAATATTTTATATAGTTGAGTAGATGTAAAGAAGAATATTTGCAAATAATTGTACGCTAATAAATAAGGAGTTATATTATGGGATTAATTGGAATTTTACCTGTGTTTGCATTAATTATAGCTGGAATTATATATTTTGCAGTGAAAGTATTGGAACGTTTATTAAATAAAAACATAATGGGATATGTAATTTTATTATTAATAATTGCTTTTATAGCTATTTATGGACTTTTATATTTTTCAGAAGATGATGGATGTGGTGGAGGAGCAATATTTTTACTTCTATCTACCTTTGCAATAGATTTCTTTATAATTACTTTTTTCATAATTGAAAAGTTATATAAGAAATTAAGAGCACGGTTACGATAAATTTAGGTGAATTGTGGACAAGAAATACATTCATTAGAAAGGGAGTTGAATTAACGTGGATAGAAAGATAAAAATTTTTATTGCAGGTGATTCTACAGCTGCTACAAAATTACCGGATGAAAAACCAGAAACAGGATGGGGAGAAAGAATTGGAGAATTTTTTACTAGTGATATAGAAATTTGTAATTTTGCTATCAATGGAAGAAGTTCTAAAAGCTTTATAAATGAAGGAATATTACAAAAGATATCTGAATTAATTAAGGCGGATGATTTTTTATTTATAGAATTTGGCCATAATGATAAAAAAGAAAATGAGGAATTATATACAGATCCATTTACTACATATAAAGCTTATTTAACTGAATATATTAAAGTTGCTAGAAATGCTGGTGCGCACCCAGTATTACTAACATCTATACATAGAAGAAATTTTGATGAAAATGGCATTATAAAAGATACACATGGAGATTATCTTGTAGCAGTAAGAGATCTTGCGGCTGAATTAAGCGTACCATTAATAGATATGGGTGAAAAAAGTAAGCGTTTATTTGAGCAAATAGGAATAGAAAAAACTAAAGAGATATTCTTATGGGTGAAACCAGGTGAAAATCTCAATCATCCCGATGGGATTCAAGACAATACTCACTTTTTGGAAAAAGGAGCAAAGGAGATAGCGAGATTAGTAGTAGAAGGAATAAAAGAAAATCACATAGAATCATTGATAGGATGTATGAAATAATCAGGTGTATTACTACGATGCAGTCATTAATAATTATCATCATAATGTGTGTTACTTCTCTAAAGTATAGATGATATGTTTTATTTTATGTAATATATTGCAATTCACAATGCACAGTTCAAAATTACGGATAAAATTATTGCAATATTTTTAGAATTACTATGAAGAATTATTTTTACAAGATATATATTTATTTTATTATGAAAATTGCTATAATAATTTAAAAATTGGATGATATTCACTAGAAAAAATCAGAAAGTAGAAAAATAATTATAATGTGTGAGAGGTGTTAAAATTGAAAATTAACAATAAAGTATTTTTTATAGCAAGCATTATATTTAGCGGACTCACAATTATTTCAATATTTTTTATTCATAGTGATATTTCATTTATATTTCTGGGGTTTTCTCTATTATTTGGTGGTTTAGATGAAATTAACTTATTAAAAGGTATGGATTCAGAAGAGACTAATAAAGGAAGTAAGACTGGCGGAATAATTGCGATAGTCGCAGGTTTATTTATAATAATTACTTATATTGTTAGATTGTTATCTTAGATGAGGAGTACTTTCAAGTTACGTAAGATATTTGTGATTAAGTGGGATATATTATATACAAAGGATATTGTAATAAATTTTGGAGTGTTTGAAGAAAATCAAGAATCGTATTTATTCACAAGATTTGTTATAAGCATTAAAGATGGTTGAATAAAAGAACTAATGGAATTTAAGCACATAATTCCATTAGTTCTTCTATTTGCAAATACAAAATTATTTTTTGATTGTTATTATTAATTATATTAAATTTCTAAGCCATTATTGATTCGGTATCATCATCCATAGAAGTTGCTTTTTTGCTGTGTAGGCAATAATATAAGAAAATGCAGAGAACTGCAACTGCTGCCATCATCATATATAAACCACGATATCCTATCAATGGGACAAAGTAACCTAAGATAAATGGTCCAATACCAACCCCTAAATCTTGAAATATAAAATTAGTAGAAGTAGCTAATCCTATTCGATGTTTTGGTGAAACCTTTATTGCAATTGCTTGTACACTAGATGAAGTTGTACCATAACCAAGACCTAATATAGCAGCAGCTAATAAAAGAGTTAAGCTTCCATGAGTTTGACTAAGGAAAAATAAAGATAAGGCAAACAATGCTATTGCTGGATACATAACAAAATTCTCACCTTTTTTATCAAACATTTGTCCAGTAAAAGGTCTTGAAAGCAAAACAAATACTGCATAAACGATAAAGAAGAGACTTCCAACGCTCATTAAATTAATTTCTTTAGAATAAGAGCTAATAAAAGTAAGTATGCTTGAATAACCAAGAGCAATTACTCCAGCAATAATTGAAATAGGAATAGCTTTTATTTCAAAGAAATTATGCAAAGAAAAATCTTTATTATTATTTGAATGCCCTTTTACAATTTCTAACTTTGGAATTTTTATAAAAAAGACAGCAAAAAAACTAAGTATTAAGAAAATAATACATACAACAAAATTCATATAAAAGTTTGAATGCTCAGTAATAAACATACCTAAGAAAGGTCCAATTGCAGCAGCAATAGTAAGACTTAATGCATAATAACCAGTACCTTCTCCACGACGTTCATTTGGAATTATCTTTGCTACAATAGTTCCAGTTGCTGTTGAAGCAATTCCCATTGCAGCACCATTTAAGAAACGATTAATGAATAAGAATACCATACTATTCACTAAAAAATATAAAAATGTAGTAGCTAAAAATAAAATAAATCCGATATAAAGCATTTTCTTCCATCCAATTTGATCAATATATCTTCCAGAGAAAATACGTGAAAGAAGTACTCCTATTACAAATATACCAGAAGCTAATCCAGCCTCACTTGGTGATGCATGAAATCTTTCTGTTGCAAATGTGGTTATAGTAACCATCAATAAATAAAATGTAAAATAAAGAAAAAAGTTTGCCGTCGAAACAATTAAGAAATTTTTCGTCCATAATTTGGGTTTATCCATTTTTTATATCTCCTTTTCATTCGTAATGTTTTTTTGTATTTTAGGAAGTGTCTCAAATGTTATGATTTGATCATTTTCTGAAATACCCTTTACCACGTCATTTTCTAATTGAGTTATTCTTTCACGGCATACATTATAAAGTTCTTCACCGATTTCAGTTAGCTCAATTATTTTTTCACGTCTATCCTTACCGGATATTGTTTTTACTATTAGTCGTTCTTCTAAACGTTGAACTCTTCGTGTTATGCTAGGCTTTTCTATATTATAGTAGTTAGCAATGTCTACTAGGGAAGATGGTTGATTATTTTTTAGATATAGAATAACCTGCCATAATGAATAGGAAAGATCATATTCACCTAGTAATTCATTTAGCTTATTTATAAGAGGTCGATGTAGTGAAAAAAAGCGTTGAAATAGTCCTTGCATATTATACCCTCCCGAAAATATATAGTTATCATGGTTAACTATTACCCAGGGTAATTATACTATTTTTATTTATAATGTCAAGTTGATTATATAGAAATATATATTGCAAAAATGATTCTTCATGATAATTCTAAAAATATTGCAAGAATTTTAGCTGCAATTGTGAATTGTAACATATATATTAAGTTATTTTTAATTTTATACTCATAAATAGTTAATATTATACGGATATACTAGAAATAGTAAGTAGTATATGATGTGATAATAAACTTGCAGTTAATATTTCAGTAGAATAAGTGCTTAATTAAATTTAGAATAAAAAAATTTAGCTGTAGCATTATTATTGGAGTATTAATAATAATTTTTGTAAAAGTATTAAGGGAGATGGGAAATACATATGGAAAATAAAAAAACAAAGCAAGAGACACTAACAATTTGCTTACTTTTAGTATATTTAGTAGTGTTAACCTGGATTATATTATTTAAGATGCAATTCTCACTTAAGGAATTAGGATACTTTCGAAGTATTAACATAATTCCATTTCATGAATCTGTAATAGTAAATGGTAGGATTGAATTTTCGGAAATATATGATAACATACTTGTATTTGTGCCGTTAGGAATCTATATTGGTATGATAAAACGCAAATGGTCTTTCATGAAAAAATCAGCTTTGATAGCAGGAGTAAGTCTGCTATACGAGGTATTACAGTTCATATTCGCAATAGGTGCATCAGATATAACTGATATTATAGGAAATACCTTTGGAGGAATCTTTGGAATCACAATTTATCTTATTTTTCTTAAATTATTTAAGACAGAGTTTAAAGCAAATAAAATTATAAATACCATTGCATTAGTTGGAACGATTTTAGCTATTTTATTGTTAGCATTTTTAGTTTTGGTTAATAATTAGAAATTTGGATTTTATAGAACTAAAGGTTTAGGGGTTATAATGGTTCTGTTATTTCTAAATAATAAAATATCATTAAATTTGCAAAATATAGTTAGTGTAAGTGTAAATATTTTTAAGGAATCACGGTACGCTTTAATTACAAGAATGTGTTATAATTTGCATATATTACATGAAAAGGCGTGAAGATATTATGAAAAGAAAAATTATTTCATTTTGTAGCGTTTTAGTTTGTTGCATTATAGCTTTTTTAATTTTTTATCACAATACACAATATAATAAATATACAATAAAAGGTTCCGCGTACATTACAGAAAAGAATAAGCACTTAGTTGGGACGGAAGTTTTAGAGGGAAAAGGGCAGGTAGAAGAATATGATGAGCATAACATGCTGAAATATAGTAAAACTATAAAAAATATACCTGATGAAATGAAGCTAGCGGATTCGGCTTTGATTAGTGACTTTGTAACAAAAGAAAAAAACAATGAATATATAACTCCAGAGATAATAGAGACAAATGGCAGTATAGGTGTATTTACGAAGGATGATGGTAGCGGTTGGAAACTAAATAAAGGAGATTCATTAGTATTTAATTTTGATAAATATCAATCAAAAGCAACGAAGAATCAAACAGCAGTAATCGGCCATGTAGTAAATGGGAAAATGGTAAAAGGAGAAAAGTTTAAAGATTTATCAGGAAGTTATGAAATAACAGCAGATGAGCCTGGAGAATATTATATCTACACAATCGATGCTAGTTCAGAATATCTTGCATTCAAACAAGGAAGCATTAGTGTTCACGAGTGTTAATTTACCTGGAGTTTGAAATGTAAAGGCAAGAAGTGTATCGTAATCTTAAGGTAATTAAAAGATAAATAGTAACTTTGTTGGAGGAGACAATGTTTTCGTATGATAATATTCAAAGATTTAATGAAACTGAAATCAAGATATATAAGTATATTATTGATGTTTGTAGTTTGAAGATATTTTTAGAAGGAACAATTTAAATTATTTTAAAGATATATACTGGAGGAGGATAAAAAATGATTACAGAAGGAGATATTAATATAAGAACTATTGAGGAACGTGATTTAAAAGTAATTTATAAATTTAATTCACAAAAGACACGTGGAAATTATCAAGAATTTCAATTTGAATCATTTCGAAAACTACAACTTGAATATGAGAAAGATGGTTTTTGCTCCTCTGAGTTTCAAATATTGAATGTAGAAAAAGAAGAGCAAACAATTGGATTGCTCTACTTAAGTTTTTATAGACAAGGAATTGTGAGAATTGGCTTAGTTTTAAGTTCTGATAATTGTAACAAAGGAAATGGAACAGTTATACTTAATTTAATAGTAAAGTATATATTCGAGAATTACCCAATAGTAAGGATAGAAGCTGATACTGACGTAGAAAATATCATTGCTCAAAAGGTATTGCAAAAAGCAGGATTTCTAAGAGAAGGTACATTGAGAAAATATCGATATCATCATGGTACATATCATGATTCATATATTTATAGCATTATAAAGTAGTTACTTAGAAAAAATATCTTTTTAAAATAAAGAGTGGTACTTTGTCCAATATGTTATAATTGTATATAAAAAATGTACTAAGCCATGAAGAGAGGGAAGTATATAAATGATTAAAGAAATTGAAATGCGTAGAAGCATAAGAAAATATAGTAGTAAACCAGTAGAAGATGAAAAAATAAATGAATTACTTGAAAGTGCAAGGCTTGCTCCATCAGGTAACAATACGCAACCTTGGCACTACATAGTAGTGAAATCTGAAGAAATGAGACAAAAAATAGTAGAAGCTTCTCATAATCAAAAATGGATGTTTACAGCTCCAGTATTTATTGTATGTGTTGCAGATATACGTTGCAGAATTAAAGAAGGGGATGTGTATTTAGATGATAACAGTCCTCAGGATGAATTAAAAAGAATAATTAGAGATACTTCAATTTCAACAGGGTATATGCTACTGGAAGCTAATAACTTGGGACTAGGCGTTTGCTGGGTGGCAGAATTCACACAGGAAGAAATTAGACCAGTATTAAATATACCATCAGACAAATATGTAGTTGGAGTCTTAACCATTGGATACCCAGATGAAACTCCTAAAGTTCGTCCAAGAAAGAAACTTGAAGATATGATTCATTACGAAAGTTGGGAGTAATAAAGTAATAGTTACATTAATATTTAATATATTGAAATCTAGCCCTAATTAGGAAATTGTATTTCTAGAGTTTTAAATTTAAATCCATTAAAGAAGTATATATAATGATTTATAAACCTTAAAAAGTAAATATTCGATTAAAGTATCACACTATTAAAATTTCAAGTTGGTAGTGTGATTATTTTTATATCAATGAAATAATTTTAATAAGAAGTAATTCATAATTCAAGAGAAGCTAGCAGAAATAGTTGGAGTAAGCCGCCAAGCAGTTTCTAGATAGGAGCAAGGAAGTGGCTATCCAGAAATGGAGAAATTACAGGTAGAGGCTGTTCAAATGTAACGGCCTCTATTTGCTGTAGATTACTGCTGTATTCTAAGCAATATTTATTCTGAAGAATATTAGAATATATATTCTTCAGAATATGCTTGAATAATGCGGGTTTAGAGGACATGTTCTAAAAACTTTGGATTTCTAAAAGACATGAGTGTTAAACATATCCACCATTAATTCGAAGAGTTTGACCTGTTATCCATTGAGCCTTATCACTAACTAAAAATTCAATAGCATTTGCTACATCATCTGGTTCACCAATACGTCCAAAAGAATTCATTTGTCTAATTGCTTCTATCTGCTCATCTGTCTTTCCAACGTTGAAAAGTTCAGTATTTATTGGACCGGGTGCTACAGCATTAATTGTAATTTTTTTAGGACCAAATTCCTTCGCTAATTGACGTGTGATTTGTTCAACTGCTCCTTTTGTAGCTGCATAAACGCTATAAGTAGGAAACATACTTCCAACCACTGAGGTAGAGAAATTAATGATTCTTCCGTTATCCTCCATATGTTTCATAGCTTGTTGGCATGCAAAATAAGTACCTTTTACATTTATATTAAAAAGCTTATCAAATTCTTCTTCTGTTACATCAGAAAGTAATTTATAAAGTATTACGCCTGCATTATTTACTAATATATCTACCTTTCCAAATTTAGTTATTGTTTCTGAAAATAATCTTTCAACGTCTTTTATATTACTAACATCGGCTTTAATTGCAACAGCTTGCTCACCTGATTTAGTTATTTCTTCTACAACTTCTTCTGCTTTTACTGCATTATTAGAATAATTGACAACTACTTTAGCTCCAAGTGCAGATAATTGTTTAGCTATAGCACTTCCTATTCCTCTAGATGCACCTGTTATTATTGCAACTTTACCTTCTAAGTTTCTCATTGATATAAACCTCCATTAAAATAATTTACTTATAATTAAAGATATATGAGAGTATTTATATTGAGTAAATATTTTTGTCTTGCATATTCTTTATTTATTGATTTGATTATAGGATAATTTAGATATGAATAGGTAGCCTATTTATTCCTAATCATTGCACAATCCTGCAAAAGAAATTATAATTTTTTTATGAGGAGATATTATTATGGAAAAAAGGATTTACAATATAAAAAATTATAAATTATGTAATCAGCAAAGGCGTTTGGCTTCTCTAGTTGAGAAATTTACTTATAGAGATGGATTTCAATCAACTGATATACCATCATTGGATTTAATACGTGCCTCTAATATTTCAGAAACACTACATTCGATTTACATCCCATCCATATGCGTAATTGTACAAGGTGCGAAAACTGTAATTCTAGGAAAAGAAAGTTATAGATATGATGCAAACTCTTATTTAGTTGCATCTGTTAATTTACCTATTATAGGAAAAATAATTGAAGCTAGTCCTGACCATCCATATTTATGTGTCAGACTTAGTTTTAATTCAGATCAAATTCTTGATATCATCAAAGAATCAAAACAAAATTTTGAAGAAAAGCCTGGCTTGGAAAGAGGATTAACTGTAACAAAAGGTAATGCATCACTTCTTGATGCATTGCTAAGACTTGTAAGCCTTTTAGAAACGCCAGAGGAAATTCCAGTTCTTGCTCCTCTATTTATTAGAGAAATACTTTATAGAGTTTTACAAGATAAACATGGATACATATTGAAGCAATTTGCTGTGATAGGCAGCCATGCACGGGCTATCTCAAAAGCTATTAACTTGATTAATAATAATTTTGAGAAACCGCTGCGGATTGATGAATTAGCAAATGAAATTAATATGAGTTCTTCATCGTTGCATCATTGCTTTAAGAAGGTTACTGCAATGAGTCCATTACAATATCAAAAGCAGATTAGATTACAAGAAGCAAGGAGACTGCTGCTTTCAGAGGTGCTAGAAGCAGCGGAGGCGGGTTATAAGGTTGGTTATGAAAGTCCATCTCAATTTAGTCGTGAGTATGCACGAATGTTTGGATTACCACCTATAAGTGATATAAAACGGATTAAGGACTCTATATATATTAATTTTTGAGAGTGGTAAATTATATAGTAAGAGAAGCTATATAATAAAAAGCTCGATTCTTTACTTATGATTCGATGAATTATACCATAAGTAAATGGGGGACTAAAATTGGGAGATGTCTATGTTTCATTGATATTCCAAAAAAATTTACAAATGATACAAGTTTAGAGAGACTAAAAATTAACCCCACGATAATATAAAAAAATATTCTCATGGGGGTTAGCTATACCTTGATTAAGTTAAGTGGCAAATGGTAAATCCTTTGACTGTTTTCGAGTTGTAATGACGGATTTTCTTCTAGTCTCCCTTATTGTAGGTGTGTTTTAGGCGTCGTCATTTTGTTATCATAGAAGTATCATAATTCAGTTTCAAATTTTAGCTTAGAAATAGATATTCTAGAGTATATTATTAAGATTTAAATCTTGTTTTAAAGTATTAACTTCATTTCTTATCTCATTCTTAAAATCCGTTAAAATATCTTTTTAATTTGATGTGAAACCACAAAGCAGGTCCCAACACCAACTGTACTTTTTAGTTCTATTTCCCATCCGTGTTTTTCAACGATTGATTTTACTAAGGACAATCCTAATCCTGCTCCAGCAATCTTTCTGGACCTTGACGGATCGACTCTATAAAAGGGTTCAAATATTTTGTTAATATCCTCTACTGGAATTCCTATACCAGAATCAGAAATAATAATTTTTTCCACATTATTGTCTATCAATGTCTTAATTTCAACTTTTCCTTTAGGAATGTTGTACTTAATAGCATTTTCAATCAAATTAAAAAATGCACCATACATAAGTGTTGCATTTCCTATAATCGTACTAAATCCAAATTCGTGGGTAATACAGATACTTTTGTCATTATATATTGGTTGTAATTCAGTTTCTATCTGTGAAAATAATTGCTTTAAATCTATCTCATCTGCAATATCTATACAACTTTCATTTGTAAGTACAAATAAATCATCTACAATATTCATCAGTCGTTTTGTATTACGTTCTACTATTTCTATTGTTTCCTTGTAGTCTTCAGTTGTAGGTTCATCATCAATATGAAGAACCTGTAAGCCAGCATTCATGATAGAAAGTGGGGTTTTTAGTTCGTGAGATACACTGGAAGAAAAACGTTTTTGCCTTAAGAAGGATTCATTTAGTCTTTCTAACATTGCATTGTAAGAGGTTACTAAGTTTCCAATTTCGTCATTTACAATATAAGCAGGTATTCTACCTTTAAGATTATGTTCTGTAATATTAATAATAGAATCATTTAACTCCTGCAAAGGTTTCAAGGCTTTCCGTGTAATTATATAAGTAACTATCATTCCTATACTAGAAAAAATAATTAAATATATATAACTCCATATATCAAATTGTTTTTTTGCCAGAAGCATTTGAGACGAAGAGGTTTTTTCAGATTTTAAAGTATTGTTATTTTCTATCGGTAATATCTTTATTTCACCAGAGGTAGGGTCTTTTGTTATTGCAATTTCATTTGGCAGTACAAATTTATCATTAGCATTATACATACTAGAAAATGTTAAAAGTAAAGATATTCCAAATAATATTCCACCTGTCAAAAGAGTGATTCTCATCCTAATAGAAACCTTATTCAGTAACTTCATTATTATCCTCCATCAAAATATAGCCCTGAGACCTGATATTTTTTATATACTCCACATTACATCCTAATTCATTCATTTTCTTCTTTATTGAATGGATATGGTATTTTAAAGAGTTTGAGAATAAATCTGCTTCGCTATCCCATACATGCTCTATAAACTGTTCTGCGCTTATTACCATATCTTTATTAAGGAAAAGATACTCTAATATTTCATATTCTTTTTTTGTTAATAGTAACGAAGACTGACCAAGGTAAGCAGTTTTGGAAACAGTGTTTATTTTAAGATCTCCGCATTTCAGCACTGCTGATTTTTGTGTGAAGGAAATTCTCAAAAGCATCCGTATCCTTGCTTCTAGTTCCTTATAGTCAAATGGTTTAATTAGATAATCATTGGCTCCCATATCTAAACCAATTACTCTATCTTCTATATCGCTACGAGCAGATAAAATAAGTACTTTCGTGTAAATATCCTTTTCCCGTATGACCTTTAAGACCTCTAATCCGTCTAGATTTGGCAGATTTAGGTCTAGAATGATTAAATCGTATTCATTGATTTCATACATAGATACTGCTTCTTCACCATCGTAAGCATTATCTATTGCATATCCACTTTTTTTCAAACCTTTTGATATAATTGCGGCTAAATCTTCTTCATCCTCAACTAAAAGTAATTTCATCTTGTTATAATCTCCTTTGCATGGTATAAAAAGCAAAGCAGTAGCATGTATAGCTACTGCTCCAAAACTATTTAGAGCTATCTGCCTTTGTTGGCTCGACTTTGTTTAAATCAACATTGTTAAGATTATCTGTTGTAGTTGTTTGTATACTAATACCATCACCAGATTTGCTTATAAATATCTGATTAGGCATATCTGGTGCATTAGTTCCTGATGCTTTAGTTGATCCAGTCTTACTCAAATTAGTATTGTCAATTTTATCTGTTGTAGTTGTTTCTATATTAATACCGTCACCAGATTTGCTTATAAGTATCTGGTCAGGCTTAACTGTTGTAGCTGATTCTGAAGTCTTAGCTGTTTTATTAGATTCAGTTGATGCAAATGATACCATAGACGTTGATGCTATCAATGTTAATGCTGCTAGTGAAGTAAAACCAATTGTTTTCATTTTTTTTGTTATATTCATAATATAGCCTCCGTTATAAACTTTTATTTTGTAAGGTTGCAACCTATGTACCTAGTATATCAAAACAAAAGTTAGGAGACGGTTAGTTTTATTATAATAGTAAATAATCTTTAATTCAATATTTCGCCCTGTGAGAATATACCTATAAGCTGATTTCATGAATGTTTTATCTACTGATCTGCATCTTAAATTATTATTTATTATTTTCACTGTCTACTTAACAAGGAGCAGTTCATTGAAAATAAGGGCTACTATTTTTTTGAGATTTTTTATATAAGAATCACAATCAATATTAATAGTGACATTAAGAATAACCCAACTTGAAGTAGAAGCATAAAACTTCTTGTTTTGTTTCAAGAAGAAAATTCATAATAAATGCTGCAAATACAATACCGCTATTTAGGTAATATACCAATAATAGTATTATATTAAAAAATATACTATATCATTTATTAACATATATATCTTTTAATGATATATCGTTAAATGATATAGAGGAGGTGTATGAGAGCTGGCTAGAAATAATTCTTTAGATATGGGCGAACTTACGGATGCGTATTACTATATTTTATTATCTTTAATAAGGCCTAAGCATGGTTATTTAATTATGAAATCAGTTGAGGAAATGTCAGAAGGGGAGTTCTCAATAGGCCCTGCATCATTATATACTAGCATAAAAAAACTTCTTGATGCAGAATTTATAGAACTTACGCAAGAATCAGAAAAGAAAAAAGTTTATGTAATAACTGATAAAGGAATCGAATCTTTAAAAAATGAGCTTGAAAGAAAGCGTAAAATGGTTAAAATTGCTGAGAATGCATTTAATGATAGGGAGATGTTATAATAGATGTTTGGTACAAAATATATTATGAGTAAGGGATTATCATTTGCTGAGTACGAGGAAATGCAGATGCTATCTGAATATGCTAGTAGAGGATGGAAATTAGAGAAATTTGCATTTATGGGATATAAATTAAAAAAAGCTGAGCCTGAAAAACTGCAATATGCTTTAGATTATAGAATAAATCCAGATGAAGAATATTTTTTATATTTTAATGAAGCAGGATGGACTAATGTGTGTTCAATAGGAAATATAATTCACATATTTAGCGCTCCTGAAGGAACAAAAAAAATTTATACTGATAATGATACTGAAATAGAAAAGCATATAAGCATGTATCAATCACTAAAAAAAGTGGCAATACCATTTTCTATTTGTTTTATTATCCTTTTTATTTTAATGGCTTTTGTTAAATATAGATATTTGCCTGATATATATAATACAGTACTTTTAATTATTTCTATACCAATAATGGCAGTTTCTATTTTTACAACACTACCATGTTTAGAGCATTATAGTAAAATAAGCGAACTTCAAAAAATGTCTGATTCAGATAAGAAACCTAAAATAAGTAAATTTTTAATACTAAATTTAATAATATTTATATTGTTACTTGTTCTAATGGTTTCAAAAGTTATAAGTATGCCTACGGGAATATATTTAATTGTTTTTAACATTATTATATTAATGTCTGTATATAGACGAAAATTCATAAAATAAAAGTAAGAGACTTATATATTTTAATAATTGCTTGATGTAGATACTTCTATACTTTTAACTTATTAATAATATTGGTATGCAGAGATTTTAGTATTTTATACTGATACGATGAATTTATATCATAAATATGATTTATAGCTTTAGGCATTTATATATTGTCTAAGGCTATTTTTATAAGTGAAAGCAAGGTGTCATAAGTGATGTTGTCTTTACAAGATATGTTATAATTTAGAGAAGTGAGAGGTATTTTAAATATAAAATAAATATGAAAATAGCTCTTGATGAAATTTATATTTTCTATTTAATGTTGTTATTGAAAATCAGCATTTCAGTAATATTTCCTTATAATGAAAGTAAACTTTTATCAAAACGAAATTTTTAGTTTATGTAAAAAGTATTTGGGAGAGGGCCTTAAAGTGATAATTAAAAAATCTTTGATAAATAAAAGCATTGAATACATTTTGCAGCATATAGATGAGGAGATTTCTATTGAAGATGTTGCCAATTACTGTAATTTTTCAAAATATCATTTTAGTAGAATGTTTAAAGCAGAAACAGGAATAAGTTTATATTCCTTTATTAAATGTATAAAAATGGATCAAAGTGCAGTAAGTCTTAAGGTTGAAAAAGACAAAACTATTACTGATATTGGAATTAATTATGGATACAGTTCTTCCAATTATAGTTCAGCCTTTAGTAAGCAATATAGTATTTGTCCAAAGGGGTCATATGGCAATAGAGAAGAAATATCATATTAATAATGATTATTTAACTATGTTATAATTACCACATGAAGGTAACACTAAACAAAATACATAGAATGCTAGTGGAGGAAAAAGTAATGAATGCAAGTGAAATAAATATTTTAACGGAAAGATTAGAATTAAGGTGTATTACGCCTTTAGACGCTGAATCAATTTTTGAATATCGTTCAAGTGAAGAAGTAGGTAAATTTCAAACTTGGAGGCCTAAGTTGCTTAAAGAAGTAGAGGAATTTATTTCTGAAAAAGTATCAAGAATTCCCAATATACCAGATACATGGTACCAGCTTGGAATTATAATTAAAGAAAATAATGAGTTTATAGGAGATGTTGGTATTCACTTTTGTGATGAAGATAATTTGCAAGTTGAAATTGGATATACATTATCTGAAAAATATCAAGGAAAAGGGTATGCTACTGAAGCAGTAACAGGCGTGATAGATTACTTGTTTAATGTTTTAAATAAACATAGAATAACGGCATCGGTTGATCCTCAAAATAAAAAGTCTATTACTTTGCTTGAGAGAATTGGAATGAGAAAAGAGGCACATTTTAAAAAAAGTTTTTGGTTTAACAATGAGTGGGTTGATGATGTAATATATGCGATTTTAAAAGAAGAATGGAATATTCAGTGACATGGAATTTGGCGCAAATAAATGATAAAAAAATATATGACAGAACTCTTGGAAGAGAGCTTTTAACTATTTAAAGTTCTTACTAAGTAGTCTATTTAATTCAGCACAAAAGCCAGTTTCCCATATAAAAATTATATTTAATGTATAATATGTTTAAATATATATACCGCAAAAATAATTCTTCATCATAATTCTAAAAATATTGTAAGAATTTTAGCTGCAATTGTGAATTGTGAAATGTGCATTGTGAATTTCAACATATATATATAAATGGATAGATATTTTGAGCTCTATCCATTTTTTTATTTTGGTATTATATTTAAATAAATATTAATCTAATTGATTTAGATACTTACGAAAGTTTTTTTCATTTTCTTGTAAAATACCAAAAAAATTATCATCTATTTTTTCAACAACAGGAAGAGCGAGTTTTACCATTTCTTGCCCCTTTGGCAGTAGTATAATTGCATTTGCTCTACTATCTTTCGGATTTACAGTTTTTCTTATAAATTCCTTCTTTTCTAATCCCTTAACGATTTGGGATACTGACATGACATCCATATCTGCCATCTTAGAAATACTTACTTGAGTCACATTATCATCAGATTGGCTGAGAAAGTTTAAGGTGGTAAGCACTACAAATTGAGGATGAGTAATCCCTAATTTACGTAACTCTTGATTTATAATGGAATGCCATTTATTATATACACGAATAAAAAGAAGTCCGGTTGACGATTCTGCATCATCTTTAAAGCGATTTGATGGAAATTCCAATTTATTTTTCAACCTCCTTGTATAATCTAGTTGTAACATTTGATAGAAAACTATTTATCTTTCTAACGAACATTACACCTCTTATTATTTTTAATATTCTAATTTATTACTTTGCCTACGCCCCGATAGGGAATATGCATTTCATATCTTAAATAGTTTTTTATTTAAATTCCTTAAAGGAATCTAACCAAGTTTTATATAGTCTAGTATAATACTCCTGAATAGAAGATAGATGTAAACCTCCTGGGAGGTCTTTTAGAACCTATACCCGTAAAAAAGCGTATCATTTCATCAGGTAGAATTCTATGTTTAGCTGGTTGGGTTTCCCTTCGGGAATTACCCGTGTCACAAACAAGGTTATAAGCTATCTGACAGAGTGGAAGTTCTATTCTATATCTAAAATTTAATTTAAGGAGATATATACAATGTCTAATTTTTTTTATAGTCCTGTAATAGGAATTGATGTTTCAGCTGATTTTTCATATACTGCAATACTCGCACCGAATGGTGATATTTATAAGAAGTCATTTAAAATACAGCATGATCTCAATGGCTTCAACCACTTAGTTAATGAAATAAAAAAAGTGGAAGAAGAGTTTAACATGAAAACTGCAATTTTCATGGAGTCCACTGGCGTGTACCATTTATCTCTTTTCCACTATCTTAATAACTATTTCGATAACACATTTGTTATCAATCCACTCGTTACTAAGTCTAACAAAAATGGTGACATAAGAAAAGTGAAAAATGATAAAAAAGACGCTTTATCTATTGCAACAATAGGAAAATTTCAAAACATTAAGTTATCACAACAACTTAGCCTTGATATTTTTCTTCTGAAAAATCTTGTAAGAGAGTATTACAAACTTACAGATACTAGCTCTACTTTTAAGAAAAAATTATCCGCTGATTTAAGAGTTATTTTTCCTGGCTATAATACTATATTTTCAGATTCAACATCTAAAAGTTCAATTGAGCTTTTAAGTCAATATCCAACGCCACAATCAATTTTAGAGGCACCTAAGGAAAATATAATTAAGATTTTCCTTAATAGCTCTAAAAAGGGCATTATCTGGTCGGAAAATACATATTCCAAATTATTTAAGGTTGCTAATGAAGCTAAAATAATTGGCTTACCGTTAGACGGTTTAGCTGTCAAAATAGCCAGCTCTATAACATTAATAAAAACTATTCAATCAGAGATTGATACATTGTTACAGAAAATTAACAATTTTATACAGTCTGAAACTTTTCCTGAATCTATTAGAGCTAATATTGAACTAATTGATTCAATTCCTGGCATAGGGCAATTAACTGCTATTACTATAATAGCTGAAATAGGTGATATTGATGGTTTTCTTAAGCCCAAGCATCTTGTAGCTTTCTTTGGTATTGATAGCTCAGTTAATCAATCAGGTAATTTTAAAGGCGATGATAATAAAATTTCAAAAAGAGGAACTCGAATCGGTCGAAGAGCATTATATTCTGTTGCACTAGCTTCAATCCGTAACAATCGTAATGGAGTTCCTATAAATAAAGTCCTATTAGATTATTATCAAATAAACCTTAAAGGCAAAAAGCCTAAAATCGCCTTAGTCGCTATAATGCATAAAATTATAAACTACATTTTTGCTGTTCTCCGAAATCAAACTCCGTTTGAGCAAAGAGATCCCAAAATACATAAGCAAATGTTCCTAGAAAATAACTCTTTAAACAAAGTCGCTTAATTTTATTCCAATTTCTGTAACCGTTCGTGTTTTAAAACGGTTTGTTTGCCATACTCTTTTTCCAAAAACTATTTTTTTGAAAATTAACTTGACTATTATTAGCTGGTCTTTTTGATTATCATAGTAGATTTAGGAACATCAGAAAATACATTGCAAAGAAAATTTAAATCATCTTCTGATGGGTTTTCTTTATCTAATCTCACAGTATGTTGAATAAAGGTTTTACCATCTTTTTGCAATATGTCATGTCCAAAATATATGCCTCCAACCCCAGGGACATCAGTTCTGTCCCAATAAGAACAATTAGGAACGATATTAGTAAGAGTAAAAGACATCTCTGGCATTCCCTCTAGTTTCATTGTACCAGTAGTTCCTGTTTGTAATTCTCCATCAAATTTAATGCTTTCTAAATCTTCTTCCCAAATATGTCTTTTTTCAAGATCAGCATAATAAGACCAAATAGCTTCCTTAGGTGCATTTACTTCTAATTTGAATGTTAACTCCATTTTAACCTCTCCTTTAATATATATATATTTATTATAAGTACATTTATTATATATATATTTATAATATTAATTCCTTATTTTGTCAAGTTAAATAAATCAATTGATTTATGTGAGGATTATTTTAGGAGGACTTCTGAAAATAATTATGTAGTATAATTAGTTATTATAAAGCTACATTAAGGTACAACTAAAAAATACTAGACTAGTATGCTTGCATATTTTGCATCATGCTGAGACAGTAAATTCTTCTAGTAAATCGGCTATAAGCAGAATTTGCATATTTGTCTGGCACGAAATATGAAGGACATATTTAATCTATTATTATATTTCATATGCTAAAATATAATAAGAAATATTACTAAGGGAGTTGATGTATTAATTATGGAAAAATTATATTCTTTAATAAATGAAAAAGTGAAAGAAAATTCGAGGGCGTTAATTGGTATTAGCGGTATAAGTTTAAGTGGAAAAACTACTTTCGCTAATAAATTAAAAGAAAGATACCAAGGCCAATATAATGTTTATACAATTTCTTTAGAGGAGAATCAAGATGTATTAAAAGAATCTCTTAGTAATATTAATCCATCTAAGTATTACTATGAAAATGCTTATGATTTTTCTTCAATAAAAAATGAAATTGAAAATGCATGTAAAAGCAATGATATAGTTATAGTTGAGGGAGCATTAATATTTAAGAATACTGTAGATATTAATTTTGATATAAGAGTATGGTTGGATTGTACTTTTACATCGTCCATAGAAAGAAGTGATGAAGATAAAAAAGATCTTTATGGAGATTATTTTATGTGGCTTCAAAGACAGCATTTTTCAATAGATAACCCTAAGGCGAAGGCAGATATAATAATAAAAAATGATAAAATATTAGAAAAAGATTCAGAGGTTTTTATTGACTTAGTAAATGATTCTTCGTCAGTAGATAAGATGAAGTGGCTATATGAGCCTAAAGTGTGGAAAGTGGAAGAAAAGGGAATTTACGTGGAAACTGATAAGGTAACTGATTTTTGGCAAAGGACTCATTATGGCTTTAGAAATGATAATGCTCATATGTTTTATATAGAAATCGAAAAGGACTTTACTATGACAACAAAGGTTAAGTTTAATCCAATCAATCAATTTGACCAGTGCGGATTAGCAGTAAGAGTGGATGAGGATAATTGGCTGAAGACTTCTATAGAATATGAATTAGATAATCCTCCAAAACTTGGTGCTGTCGTAACTAATTTGGGATATTCAGATTGGTCTACACAAGAGTTAGATAAACAAGTTGATGAAGCTGAATTTAGAATTAGCAGACAAGGAAACGACTATAAAATAGAGGTTAATGTTCTAAATAAAGGTTGGAGACAACTTAGAATTTGTCATCTACACAGTCAAAAGAAAAATGTTAAATGTGGGATATATTGCTGTAGCCCTATTGATAGTGGTTATAATGTTTTATTTACAGAATTGAAGATAAAAGAGGATTTTTTTTAATATATTGCAAGAATAATTCTTCATTATAATTCTAAATATATTTCAAAAATTTAGCATTAATTATGAAATGTGCATTGTGAATTGCAAAAATAGCAAACTTATAATGGACACGAATATGAAGATAAAAGAGCCTGCTATAAATACTGAATATGGATAGCGAGGAAACAGCCTAAAGCATAATATAGTGTGTTTTAGGCTGTTTTTTTATTGTAATTTAATTTCAGTTGCTCATTTATTTTAGTTCATTAGGGTTTACTAACATGCTGCGTTAAATTAGTGAGTATCTTTAGAAGGAATAAATCCATTTTGAATTTTAGATGTTAGCACTGAAGTTATTTCAGGAGTTATTTCATCAAATTCTATTTGTTCAAGAACACCAAAAAGTCCACATACAATAAAGGAGATGCTACTCTTATTTACAAGTCTTGATTTCTCATCATTTTGAGTTTTTTCTAAAAGCTTTTTTATTATAAGTTGTTTCGTCTTATACATAGAAAAAGAGTGCCTTGGTGAATTGAAAAATGGAACATAAAGATCCCTATTTTCCCTAAATATATCTAATGTTTTTTCAATTATTTCTGGCATGTGATTTATTAACTCGGTAAAATCATAAGGTTCTATAACTTTAATGGTTTTATCGACGGCATAATTCATAAAACTATCTGCACAGTCATAAATATCTCTGTAATGTAAATAAAATGTACTTTTATTAATGTCTGCTTCTTCACATAATTCTTTTATAGTAATATCTTTTATATCTTTATTTGATATTAATTTAGCAAAAGCAGTTTGAACAGCTTGTTGTGTTTTTCTTTTACGCCTATCTGTCATTTGTAATCCCCCATTTAATAGACAAATTTATCATTTTAGTTTATTAACAGACTTATCCATTAATATTGATTATTGAATAAGAATCCACATATTTCTATAATAGACATGTGTCTATATAAAGGATAATTCATAAAAAATATAATGTCAATATATGTATTAATCCTAATTAAGTCAACAATAAATATACAACTTATGAGGTTTAAATTTTAGAAAATAAAGTTTTCTAGATTATATTTTAGGAGGAATTTTATGAAAGTAAAAAATGTAGCATTAGTAGTATTTTCAATGGTTGCAGCTAACATATTTACAGGATGCACGCCAGTATCTACATTAACTGGAGACAAGCTAGTAAAGCAAGCTCAGAGTAATTTAATAGTGCAGTCAAATGTTGACATGACAGATGTTAATGTAAATACACTAATTCCCGGAAAGGTTAAAGAAATCAAAGTTAAGGAAGGTGATAATGTAAAAAAAGGAGATGTTTTGCTTATAGTTGATAGTGATACATTGGCAGCTCAACAAGCTCAAGTGCAAGCTCAAATTGAAACAGCAAAGTCTCAGTTAAATGCTGCTCAGGCAGCTAGGGATGCTGCAAGTGCAAAGCTTGAGTTAGCTCAAAATGGTGCAAGACCAGAAGAAATTGACCAAGCTAAGTCTGCTTATGATCTTGCCAAGGTAACTGTAGATAGATTAAAAGTTTTGTATGATCAAGGTTCAATTCCTAAATCAGATTTTGATAATGCTGAAACTCAAATGCAGGTAGCAAAAGATAAGTATGATATAGCACAAAGTGGTGCAAGACCAGAAGATATAAAGGCGGCTCAGGCACAAGTGGAGCAGGCAAATGCATCAGTTGAAGCAGTTGAAGGCCAAATAAAACAGGCAGAAGCAGCACTTCAAGGAGTTAATGTAAATCTTAATTATGCTACAGTTACCGCACCAGAAGATGGGACAATAACACAAGTCAATGTTGAAGCAGGAGAAGTTATATCAACAGGAATGCAGCTTATTGTAGTTACTAAAACTGATGAACCATCAATATTATGTAATGTTAGAGAAACAGATTTATCTAAAGTAGACTTAGAACAAGAAGTTTCTGTAAAGATTCCAGCATATAAGGACGAGGAATTTAAGGGGAAAGTAGTTAGAATTAATAAAGATGCTGATTTTGCAGTTAAAAGAGCAACAAATGATAATGGTGAATTTGATGTACTATCTTATGGCGTTAAAGTTGAATTGACTGATAACGATAAGCCACTCCGTTCTGGAATGACTGCTTTTGTTGATTTTGGAAAGTGATGTGAGAATAGGTATGAAGGAAATAGTATCGAAGCTTAAAGAAAGATTTATAAAGTCTAAAGAAATTATAGTTTCTGTTATGTTACTTTTGATAATACCAGCTATTTCTAGTTATGCTTTGGGTTATACATATAGTGAACATGTAGTAGAAAATGTTCCTACAATGATAGTTGATCATGATGATTCTACTTTGAGTAAAAACTTTATTACTCAAATAAATACGAATGAAGTATTTAATGTAGTTAATTATAGTGAGAATGATAATGATATTAAAAATTTAATGGATGAAGGGAAAGTCGTGGTTGGTATTATCATTCCTGTAAATTTTTCTAAAGACTTAAACGATGGAAAAGCACCTAAAATTATGATTTGCTATGATGGCTCCCAGATGTCAGCAGTAAGTGCAGGTAAGACTAGAATAGCTGAAATTTTAGGTACTATTAAGGTTAGTTATTTAATGAAGGTTGGGGAAGGTAAACTTGGGATAATGCCTCAGGAAATTAAAAATAATATTATTCCAATACAAACCGATTCTATATTTTTAGGGAATTCAGCAAGAAGCACAGCTAATTTTTTGCTTCAAGGAATGTTAATTGGAATTGCCCAGATAGGAATTATTTCACTTGGTGCATTAGTAGTAAAGGAGAAGGAGAACTATTTTTTCTTGTTAATTAAAAGTATCATTTTTGGATTAATAGGGTCAATATCAATTTTTCTATTGATGTTTATACAATATAAATATTTTCAAATGCCTTATAGAGGATCAGTTAAAGCTGCAATTGCATTAACTATAACTTTTAGTATTACTATGATAAATTTAGGGATTTTATTTAGATTAATTATAAAAAATAAACTAGAAGCAGTGAGTAGCTCTAGCCTTATGGCTTCATCTTTTGTTTTACTGTCAGGGTATACATTTCCACTAATGGCTGCACCTGAGGTGTTTAAAAAATTATCTAAAATCATTCCTTTCTTATATTATGGAATTCCAATGAGAGACTTATCTCTTTTGGGATTAAATTTTAATGATATAGTGCCTAATCTATATTATTTGATAAAATATATGATTTTTACATGGATTATTATGTTAGTTATACTGCTAATTAAAAGTATTTTAAAGAAAAGAACTAATATTAAAGAGAAAATTTTAAATAAAGTTATTAGAAGGAGGAAAAAAGATGAGGTTTCTGAAGTTTCTAGCTAGAGATAAAAAAAGTATTATTTCACTTAGTTTACTTCACATTAGTATAGTAATTTTTGTGGCTTGTATTTTCAGTAAAGTCTATATTGAAAATATTCCTTTCGGAATAGTAGATATGGATAACTCATCTTTATCCAGAACTATAATAGAAGAACTTAAAAAGAGTCCAGGTGTGAATATTAGTTATTATGCAGATTCACAAGAAGAATTGCAACAGGCAATTAAGGAGAAAAAGGTTAGTGGGGGAATGGTGATTCCTAAAAATTTTAATAAAGATGTTGTCAAAAAGAAATCTCCTAGTATTGCATTATTAATAGATGAAACAAACGTTGTTGTTGGAAGTAATTTATATGCATATTGTAATGGAGTCACAGGAACTATAAATGCTGGAATTCAACTTAAAGTATTTGAAGGCAAAAATATGATGCCATATAATGCAAAGAAAGCTGTTACGACTTTTTCATATAGTGAGCGTGTTCTTTATGAACCACAGCTTAGCTATATACGGTATTTGATGTACTCTCTTGTGCCATATTTACTGCAAGGTACTTTTCTTGTGACATTTTTAGTACCTGCTTTAATAAAAAGTAGAGAAAAGTTAACTTTAATCAATTTTAAATCAAAAGATACTGTGAAAAACATACTTATTCTTTTAGCAAGAGTTTTAATGATTATTTTCATATCAGTAATTTCGAGCTTAATTGCCTTATGCATTTTAGGAAAATACTTTGATCTGCCTCTTCGTGGAAATATCTTAGAATACTTGACGTTGACTTCAATATTTCTTATTGATCTTACAGCTATTGGAGTTTTATTTGCAGCGTTATTTAATAATTTAATATATTTTACTCAATTTTTTACCATGATAAATATAGTAACCTTTTTAGCTAGTGGAATTCCATTCCCAGAGTATGCAATGCCTAGCGGACTTCCTAGAATAATTAAAAATATTTGGCCATTTATGAATGTAGCACTTCCATTAAAATTCATAAACTTAAAAGCAGTTGGATGGGATGTTATATTACCATATATAAAAAGTGGAATAATGTATGCAGTAGAATGGTTTTTAATAGGAATTGTATTATATTTTGCTAGAATTGCACTGAGTAAATATGGAAATAGGAAGATATCAAAGGAAGAAGAAGAAAAAATATCGATAGAAACTTATATAGATATTTAATACAAGGGGGAAGAATAAATGAAGAAGAATATAAAAAGGATGGTTGCCATTGGAATTGGATTAAGTATAGTAAGTGGAAGTATAAATCCAGTCTTAGCAATAGAGAATCAAAAAAATAATGAAGTAGTAAGTGCTCAAATAATAAATGATGAAAGTGACTCAATAATAAATGGACAATCATTTAATGGTAAACCAGTTCTTACTTTAGATCAGGTTATAAATGCAGCTATAACTAATAGTGAAGATTTAAATTTAAAGTCTCAGCAAATATCTATGTACAGAAAGAAAGAAGATATTCAGGATAAAACTAATGACTTTTATGAGAGTCTTGGAGAAAAAATATATGATTTTCCATATGATAAGCTTGAGCTTCTAGAAAAACAAACAAATCAGTCGAAAGATTTTTTGCAAGATCAAATATCTAGCGACATCACTAATAAGTATAATGCAATTATTATAAAGCAAATAGATATAAGTCAAGCTAAGACAAATTTAGATATAAAAAATAAAGACTTAGAAACTATTAAAACAAAAGTGCAAATAGGCATGGCAACATCAAATCAATTAACGGATAAGCAGATTGAAATTAATTCTTTAAAAAATGATATAACTGCAAAAGAAAATTCATTAAATGACAGCATGGATTATTTAGGAGTTTTAACTAATTTGAATTTATCAAATTATACTTTAGATCCCAATATAGAATATAATTTATTTAAAATTGATGGTTCAAGTGATGAATATATAAATGATAAAATTGAAACTTATTTAAAATATAATCAGAAATTAATTAATCTTACAAAGGATTATTTAGATGACTTAAAGGATGATGGCGTAAAGGATATTATGAACAAAGATATTCCAAGCATGCCATCTGGTGGAATTCCATCTCCAGCTTCATATATGAAAAAGGATGATGCTACAGGAGCAGTTGAATTAGACGAGGGTGCTTATTCTATTGGACTTAGTTCTTATGCTCTTCAACTTATAAATTATGAAAAAAATGCATTGAAGTATTATCTGGATCTTACTAAGTATGGAGCATATGTAGATGGTAAGTATGGAGTGGAGGAAGCACAAGTTAAGCTTGATGATTCAAAAAAGAGTCTGAAAAATGGATTAAGGCAAGCTTATTCAACGTTGCTTGACTTGGAAAATAAAATAAATGACTTAAATGATACAATAAAGTCAACTAACACAAAACTTAAATATGCAAAGACACAAGTAGAGGTAGGACTGATGACAGAAAACAATTATAATGCTTTAGTTCTAAAAAGTGAGCAGTTAGATTCATCACTAAGAACACTCATTAATGCTTATAATAATTTAAAGACCACTATTCAGGAGCCTTGGGTGCTAGGGGCTAATTAGTTATTGAAATATTACTTTTAGGGATTATTTAAAGAGAATGTTAAATTGACATGCTATGTATTTTATTACACATACAAAGTGCCCTATAAAGATAGACTTTTATCAAATTGTTTATCTTTATAGGGTATTTTTAATTGGTCAATAGTTAATTGTATTCAGTAAGTTTCCAGTAGATTCCCTAAACTTAGGTGAAGTACGAACATGGATTGTTCTAAATGGAATAGATGGATTATCTATTCTTGAAAGTAACAAATCTGCGGCAATATCTCCCATTTCATAACTTGGAATACTAACGGTAGTGAGATGAGGTTCAATTATTTTTGATTCCATTGAATCATCAAATCCACATATTAAAATATCATCAGGTACAGAAATACTTTTATGTTTTAGAGCTCTTATGACATTAATTGCAATAAAATCGTTTGCGCATACAAGAACTTGAGGAAGAACCGAAAGGTCCATTATCTTGTTTCCAAGCCATTCAGGATCATCATAAGGTTCTTTGTCATTTTCGATAATAGAATTATTAATATCAAATGAGAGTTTTGAATCTAATATAGCAGAGCAATAACCCTTCCAACGTTCGTAAAAACTCTCACAATGATATATATCTCCTACAAACCCTATATTTGTTTTATTATTATTAATTAGGGTTTTAATAATATTATAAGTACTATGGAAATTTTCCATTAAAAGAATATCAGCATTTACAGGTTTACTGTTGTGGGTGCTAGGTGAATCGATAAATAGTGTAGGAATGTCTAATCCACATATAAGCTCACTATAATTTTTATCAAACATTTCTATGCATATTATGCCATCAACCAACTCAGGTTTAAAGTTCGATGGTAAGCTTGAGGAATTTAATTCATTATCACGAACAACATACATAGATAATCTATAGCCAAGAGTGCTCATCTTTTCTTCAAAACCTGATAAAAGATGAGATCCAAAATGGGAACTGTTTGGCATACTGCTTGTTAATAGTGCAATTTCTTTATTTAAAGATGAATTGGGGGAAATGGATGATACATTGTTTACATATGCAAATTGTTTGTAACCCATTTCAATTGCCTTTTGAATAATTTTAGATTTTGTAGTTTCTGCTAATGTTCCAGTATTATTTAAAGCTTTAGAAACTGTATTCCTTGAAATCCCCAATTCATCGGCTATATCTTGAACCGTTATTTTCTTATTTAGCATTATTAAAGGCTCCTTTCTTTGTCATATAAAATCTATATCAATATTTTAAGTATTGTTATTGACATTAGTATAACAAATGAAGTGACAAATGTAAAATAAAATAATTATATATACATAAATACTAGCAAATAAAAAGAGATATAATATATTTTGTGTGCAAATGTAAAAATGCAACGATGATAAAATGTAATATTTATATTGACAAATGTAATAAGAATCTGGTAATATCTATTTATAAATTAAAGATAAGGTTTACAAAAAAGATTTGGCAAACAGAGTGGATCTGTAAAGGTAAATTGAGCTTTTGTTACAAATGTAAAAAATAAATAATAAAATGAAAGGAGAAATAAGTTTGAATGGGGTAAAAAGTACAAGATTTAATTTTAACAGATTAGATGGTGGAAATCCTATTATTAATAAAAAGAACTCTAAAATACATAGTAAGTTAAAGTATATCAAAAAGAATTATCAATTATATCTGTTCTTCACGCTACCGCCACTAATACTGTTAATTATTTTTAAGTATATTCCTATGGGAGGAGTACTAATTGCATTTGAAGATTATAGTGCTATTTCGGGAGTTTTCCATAGTCAGTGGGTAGGATTAAAACATTTTGAAAGATTTTTATCTTCCCCAGATTTTATGACTTTGTTAATGAATACTTTAAAGGTAAGTTTATATGGAATATTGTGGGGATTCCCGTTACCGATTATACTTGCTTTACTTTTAGCAAGAATAAAGAGTGAGGGAATTAAGAAAAAGATTCAATTAATTTTGTATGCTCCTAATTTTATTTCTGTAATAGTAATTTCAGGTATGATTATCGTTTTCTTATCACCGATTGGGCCAGTTAATCAATTTTTTGGAACTGCTACAAACTTTATGGCAATGCCTAGTGCATTTCGGACTATATATGTAGCTAGTTCAGTTTGGCAGGCAACTGGTTGGGCATCAATTATTTATACAGCAGCTCTTTCAAATGCAAGTCAAGAATTAACAGAAGCAGCTGTTATAGATGGAGCGAATATTTTTCAACAAATTTTGAATGTTGATTTACCAGCAATTAAACCAATTATGGTTATTCAATTTATTTTATCAGCAGGAAATATTATGAGCGTAGGTTTTGAAAAAGCATTAGCTTTGCAAACAGATTTGAATTTACCAACTTCAGAAATTTTACCAACTTATGTTTATAAAATGGGTCTTCTAAATGGAGATTATAGTTTTTCAACAGCCGTAGGTTTGTTTAATTCAGTTATTAATATAGTTTTATTAATAGTTGTGAATTCAATTGTTAAAAAATTAAACGAGGGAGAAGGAATATAAGATGAATATGAAAATGAAAAAATTCAAAAAATTATCATTTTCTGATAAATGTATTGTAATAAGTGGTTATGTAGGAGTAATACTTTTTGTATTAGCTATTATTATACCACTTATATATATAGTTGTTGCTTCTTTTATGGATCCCAATACATTAAACAATCAAGGAATAACATTTGATTTTAGTAAATGGTCAATAGAAGGATATACAAGAGTATTTAAAGACGATATGCTTTTAAGAGGATTTTTGAATTCCGTATTCTATTCTACTGCTTATGCGGTAATTTCAGTTGGAGCCACACTTTTAGCTGCATACCCATTATCTAGACCAGATTTTGTAGGGAAAAAATTTATTACTACTTTATATATTATTACTATGTTTTTTGGCGGAGGGTTGATGCCAACATATCTTTTGGTTGACAATCTAAAGCTTCTTAACACAGTGTGGGCGATTTTACTTCCAGGCGCAATTAATGTATGGAATATTATATTGGCAAGAACTTATTTTCAAAGCTTACCAAAAGAGTTAAGAGAAGCATCTGCTATAGATGGCGCAAGTGATATTACACATTTCTTTAAAATAATGATTCCGGTATGTAAACCAATTATTGCAGTATTACTTTTATATCAATTTGTAGCTCAATGGAATAGTTACTTTGATGCTATGATTTATTTAGATGATACTAAATTGCAACCTCTGCAATTAGTAATTAGATCAATCTTAATTCAAAATACACCAAGACCTGGTATGATTGCAGATGTTCAAAGTGCAGCAGCAATGGCTAAAATGGCACAATTACTAAAATACTCCACTATTGTTGTTTCAAGTTTACCTTTACTAGTTATGTATCCATTTTTCCAAAAGTATTTTGATAAAGGAATAATGGCAGGATCAGTAAAGGGATAAAAAATATATATATAGAAAAAGGATGGGGAAATAATATGAGAAAAAATAAAATTAGAAAGTTGGTTAGTATTTCTTTAGCTATGTTAACAGTATTATCATTTACAGCATGTGGTAGCTCAAGCAAGAAAACAGATACAGCTACATTAAAGGATGTTTCATTTCCATTAAAAGAAACAGCTACTTTAAAAATGCTTACAAGTGCGCCATCAATTTCGACTCAAGACCCGAATGAAAGACTTATTTTTCAAAGATTAGAGAAAGAAACAAATGTGCATATAGATTGGACGTGCTATACAGATGATCAATTTCCTGATAAAAAGAATTTAGCATTATCAAAAAAAGATACACTTCCAGATGTAGTATTTAATGCTGGTATGAACAATAATGATTTACTTCGTTATTCAAAACAAGGAGTTATTATTCCAGTTGAAGATTTAATCACAAAATATATGCCAAATTTATCAAAAGTTCTAGAAGAAAAACCAGAGTATAAGAAAATGATTACTGCACCTGATGGTCATATTTATTCATTCCCATGGATAGAGGAATTAGGAAGTGGAAAAGAAGCTATACAAGCAGTTGGAGATATTCCATGGATAAACAAAAAGTGGCTTGATGAATTAGGACTTCAGGTACCAAAAACAACTGATGAATTAGAAACAGTTTTAAAAGCATTTAAAGATAAACACCCTGAAGGAAAAAATGATGTAATTCCTATGTCATTTATTATAAACAATGGTGACCAAGATCCAGCTATATTACTTGGAGCTTTCGGATTTGGAGATAACGCAGATCACTATTTAGTTACGAATGATAAAAAAGTTGTGTATTCAACTACTCAAGACGGATATAAAGAAGGTATCAAGTGGCTTCATAAACTTCAAGAAGAAGGTCTTATAGATCAAGAAGCCTTTACACAAAAATGGGATACATTTGTTGCAAAAGGAAAGAATGATCGTTATGGTATGTTCTTCACATGGGATAGAGCTAATGTAGCAGCAAATAAAGAAGATTATATTCCATTACCAGCACTTGCAGGACCTAATGGAAATGTTAATGTTCCTAGATCAAATGGATATGGGTTTGACTTAGGAAGATGTGTTGTAACAACAGCAGATAAAAATTTGGAATTAACAGCAAAATGGATAGATAAGTTATATGAACCTCTTCAATCGGCACAAGATAACTGGGGAACATACGGTGATGAGAAAAATCAAAATGTATTTGAATTAACAGAAAATAAAACTTTAAAGCATTTACCTTTAGGTGCAGCATCACCATGGGAAGTTCGTGCAAATCAATTTGTTTCAGGACCATTAGCAGTTCTTGATAGTTATTATGGAAAGTATACAACATCTCCAGATGATGCCCAAGAAAGATTAGATATACTTCATAAAACTTATGTTAAAGATATGAAAGCTGATTACAATTATCCACCTGTATTTATGTCTCAAGAAGATATAGAAAAACTTACTCAATATGAAACAGCAGTAAAGGCATATACAGAACGTAAGAAAGCTGAATGGATTTTAAATGGTGGAATAGATGAAGAATGGGACTCTTATTTAAAAGAAATGGATAATCAAGGTTTATCAAAAATATTAGAAATTAAACAAAAATATTTAGATTCATACTTTGCAAAATAAAAAACTTATATAAGCGGCTTGAATGGTCGCTTATATAATATTTAAGATGATTGAAAGGAAATGATTATGAATAATATAGTGAGAAATAGTAGTGAAATTTTAAATAAAGCAAGAGTTTTTGAAGAAGAATCTATAAAGAGTATGCCAAAAGAACAGAGGCCATCGTTTCATTTATCATCACCAGTCGGGTGGATTAACGATCCAAATGGATTTTCTAAATTTGCAAAGGAGTATCATCTTTTTTATCAATATTATCCATACGATACTAAATGGGGACCAATGCATTGGGGGCATAGTAAGACAAAGGACTTTATAAAGTGGGAGCAGTTACCAACAGCTCTTGCGCCAGATCAGGAATATGATATGGGAGGATGTTTTTCAGGAAGTGCAGTAGAGTCAGATGGAAAGCAAATACTCATGTATACTGGAGTGTTGGACAAAGTTCAAGAAGATGGGGCTCATATAATTAGACAAACTCAATGTATTGCAATTGGAGATGGAGTAAATTATGAAAAGCTAAATTGTAATCCTGTGATAACAAGTTATTCTCTACCAGAAGGTAGTAATTTAGAAGATTTCAGAGATCCTAAGATATGGAAAGAAGCTGATGGGTTTTATGCTGTAGTAGCTAGCAGGCATGCTGATGGAAGCGGACAAATTCTTTTATATAAATCAAGTGATTTAAAAGAATGGAGCTTTGTTTGTATTCTAGATAGAAGTAAAAATGAGATTGGAAGCATGTGGGAATGTCCAGACTTTTTTAAGATTGATGGAAATAATATTATGATTATTTCACCAATGGAAGTAAAGGCGAATGGACTGAAATTCCATAATGGACATAATACGGTGTACTTAATTGGAAAATATGATAAGGAAAAGCATACGTTTAATAGAGAAGATTATGGAACTATAGATTTTGGTTTAGATTTTTATGCTCCTCAAACTCTAGAAGCAGAAGATGGAAGAAGAATTATGATAGGATGGATGCAATCATGGGAAAATAATATTGTTCCAAAAGACTTTAAGTGGTGCGGAATGATGAGCATTCCTAGAGAACTAACAATAAAGGATGGAAAGCTAATCCAAAATCCAATTAGAGAAATTAGAAATTACTATAAGAATTCTGTTAAATACGAGAATGTATTAATTAAAGATAATGTGGAGTTAGAAGGTATATCAGGAAGAGAATTAGATATGACTCTGGAAATTGATGGTTCAAATTGCGAAGAGTTTGTAATTAAAATTGCTAAAAATAATGACTATGAAACATTAGTTACTTTTGATCCAAGAAAAGATATCATTTCATTTGATAGAAGTTATTCAGGGAAACTTTGTGATTCCTTACATAAGAGAGAAATGAATATAAGAAATCAAAATGGAAAGATTAAACTAAGATTAATTATAGATAAATACTCTGTTGAAATATTTGCAAATGATGGCGAACAAGTAATGACATCTACTTTTTATACTAACTTAGATGCAACAGATATTTCGTTTTGTGCTAAGGGTGAAGCAAAAGTAAGTATTGAAAAGCATAGTATTGTTTTAAATTAAGGATTATATTTAGATGTGTTTAAAAAAGCGACTAAATTAGGCTTTATAATTCAGCCACTTTTAGATACATAGATAAGTATAAAATTTTCAACAAATATTAGTTTACAAAGCAAATTGCTATAGTTTAATAAAGATAAACTAATATAGATGGAGGATTAAGATGAGTAAAAACATTTTTTGTATAGGAGAGCTTTTAATTGACATGGTTTGTGTTGATAATAAAGGATTGAAAGACGGAGAAAGGTTTGAGAAAAAAGCAGGTGGAGCGCCAGCAAATGTTGCAGCATGTATCTCTAAATTAGATGGAAATGCTTATTTTTTAGGACAAGTTGGTGATGACTACTTTGGAAAACATTTAATAGAATTGTTAAAAGATTTAAATATCAATACAGAAATGGCGGTAGAAAAAGGTAGGACAACAATAGCACTAGTCGGCATAGATGCAAATGGTGAGCGTAATTTTGATTTTCTAAGAGGCAGTGATGGAGAATATTCATTTAATAATATTGACTTATCAAAAATAACTAACTCGGATATCCTTCATTTTGGTTCTGCTACAGGATTTTTAGAGGGTGAATTAAAGAAAACATATTTTAAATTATTAGAATATGCAAAATCGAATAATATATATGTATCTTTTGATCCCAATTATCGTGATGCATTAATAACACCAGATAAATTAGAAATGTTTATTGAAGATAGTGTTGAGTTCATAAGAAAAAGTGATTTCACTAAGCTAAGTGATGAAGAGTTATTTCTATTAACTAAAGAAAGAGATGTAATAGCAGGAGTTAATAAATTGCATGAATTAGGAGTTAAGGTTGTAACTATTACGCTAGGATCTGAAGGGACATACTTAAGTGTTGATGGACAGCGTGAAATAATTCCATCCATTGAAATTAAGCAAGTAGATTCAACTGGTGCTGGAGATGCATTTGTTGGAGCCGTATTAAAACAAGTATCTGATATTGAAAATAAACAAAATATAAGATTTGAAGAATGGAAAGACATAATTTTATTTGCAAATAAAGTAGGTGCTATTACATGTACAAATTATGGAGCAATAGCATCAATGCCTATTTTAAGTGAAGTAAGAAATTTATTTTAATATATAATGCAGTAATAAATTTGTATTTAAACTTCTAATAAGCAAAGTGCCCAGCTAGGTAAAAATTTAGAGGGTCAATTGTAATATATATACTAGTGTGAAAAAATACAATAAATAATATTAGAATGTAATTGTACTAAAAAATAAGAGAAAAAGTGTGTTAATGAAAATCTGTATTGTGTAAATTAAAAAAAAGAGTGTAAAGAGTAAATATTTTTATTAAGTGAAGCTTGCTTAAGCGTAAATTTAGTATAATATGCTTTATTTACACTCTTGTTTGGCATAATAATTGCTTTAAATAAGAAATTAGGTAAGTATTTAGTTGAAAATTTAAATATAAGTGTTATTTATAGCTTTGGATATATAATGGTAAGTACTAAAAATTAAAACTAGGGATTAAAGGAAAGTGATAATGCCATGAAGCAAATTGATAAAATTTATAAGTATATATTATCAAATTCTAGGGAATTTACTAAAGAAAAATTATTTGAAATTAAGGGATTTAGTGCGCAGCAAGTTGCTGAACACTTGGGAATATTAAGAAGCAATGCTTCTAGAGAGCTTAATACTCTTTGTAGGGAAAAGAAAATAATTAAAATTAAAGATAGACCTGTTCTATATTTTGATAGAGAACAGTTTATTAGAATATTAAATGTAAACTTAAATGATAAATGTGAAGAAGGTATAGAAATTAATGATTTTATCAATTTGTTAGAGGAAAAAGAAGATAAATCACCTTTCGACTCGTTAATAGGATTTAATACAAGTTTGAAAAATCAAATAGAACAAGCAAAGGCTGCTTTATTATATCCACCAAATGGGTTACATACCCTAATAATTGGTAGTACTGGTGTTGGTAAAAGTTTATTTGCTAATATGATGTATAAATACTATAAAAATATAAAACAGTCACAAGAGGATCCACCATTTATAATATTTAATTGTGCTGACTATTCTAATAATCCTCAACTTCTTCTATCACATATATTTGGACATGTCAAAGGAGCTTTTACGGGAGCTGAAAAAGAAAAGGAAGGAATAGTTGAAAAAGCTGATGGAGGAATATTGTTTCTAGATGAGATACATAGATTACCACCAGAAGGGCAGGAAATGGTATTTTACTTTATGGATACGGGAACCTATAACAAATTAGGCGAAACAGATAGACAGCATAAAGCAAATGTGCTATTAATTGGAGCTACAACAGAGGATCCAAATTCTACGCTGCTTAAGACTTTTATTAGAAGAATCCCTATAACAATAACTATTCCACCTTTTGATGAAAGACCTATTAATGAAAAATTGGATCTTGTACAATATTTGCTTTCTAAAGAAGCACAGAGAGTGAACAAAACTATTAAGATTTCTTCGGAAGCAATTAAAGCTCTCATAGGCAGCACTAATTATGGAAATGTGGGACAGCTAAAATCTAATATGCAGTTGGTTTGTGCAAAGGGATTTTTTAATTGTATTAACACAAATAAGGACATTGAAATAAATTTAAGTACATTACCTCCAAACATAAAAAGCGGAATATTAGCTTTTGGAAATCAAACTAAAGATAAAACGACTATATGGAATATGATTCCTAATAATATTACGATTCAGCCAGATGGAAATAGAAAATTTTTAGAAACAGATGATTATGAAACACCATTTAATATTTATAGAATAATAGAGAGTAAAACTTCTGTGCTTCAAGAAGAGGGCATGAATGATGAAGAAATAAAGACATTTATTACTACAGATATTAGCATTCATTTAAAACAATTCTATGATCGATTCAACAATGATATAAGCCGGAGGGAAGGCCTATTAAAGATTGTTGATAAAAATATTGTGGAATTTTCAGAAAAGATAAAAATACTAGCTGAAAACAGATTGAATAGAAAATTAAATGAACGTTTTATCTATGCAACAAGTCTTCATTTTAGTGCATTATTTAATAGGATTAAGAAGAATACTGTTTCTTATGAGTCCAATATTGATTTATCGATATCAATTGAAAGTAAAGAATATGAGGTTGCTAAAGAAATTCATGCACTCATTGAGAAGAACTTTAATCTAAGTATACCTAATGTTGAGATTGAATATTTAGCATTATTATTAAATTCAATACGAGAATCATCTCGTCAAGAAAGAGTTGGGATTGTAGTAGCATCACATGGGGCAGGAATTGCAACTAGCATGGCTAGTGTAGCCAAAAAGCTATTTGAAGCTGACAATATTCTTGCTGTTGATATGCCTCTTGAAAGATCACCATCAGATGTTTTGGAGAATGTTATAGAAAAAGTTAAGCAAGTTGATGAGGGAAAAGGCGTATTACTCTTAGTAGATATGGGATCTTTAAATAGTTTTGCAGATGTTATTACAGAAAAAACAGGGATAAACATAAAAAGTATTGATATGGTTTCAACTCCACTAGTTCTAGAAGCTGTTAGAAAGTGTTCTGTTTGTGACGCTGATTTAAATTCAGTATATTCGTATTTACTTACTGATTTTAGGGGATACACTAATAATATTAACACGCAGACAATTCAAGAAACTAAGGAAAAAAATAAGGTTATAATTACTGTATGTTCTACTGGAAAAGGGGCAGCTATAAAGCTTAAGGAATTAGTTGAGACTGTTACAAATAATATAGGTGTTAAGAATGTTAATATTATTTCACTTGGTCTGAAGAACTTAACTAAGTCAATTAAGAAGATTCAGGAAGAAAATAATATTTTGGCTATTATAGGTATTGCAAATCCTAATCTTGGAATTCCCTTTATATCTATAGAACAATTAATCGATGGAACAGGGGAGAATATATTAATAAGTATTATCCAAGGTAAAAAGATAGAAGCTATAAAAAATACGGGAGATAAGCAAATAATATTTGAAAATCTTTGTACGCAAACTATTGCTGAATTTATAACATTTCTTAATCCACAAAAGATCTATTCCCTATTAGATGAATTTTTGAATATTACTGAAAGGTTATTGAGGGTAAAATTTGAAAATCCAGTTAAATTACGAATCATGTTTCATGTTGCATGCGCATTAGAAAGAATGGTACTGAATAATGGATTAGTATATGATGATGACAACATAAATTTTCATAAAGAAACTATAGAAGCATTGAAGGAAGCGAGTTTGATTTTCAAAAATGCATTATCAATAAATCTAACAGATGATGAAATTTATTATATTGCTGATATAATTGGATGAAGCTTGTTTTGGTGTAGGAATTTAACTAAAACATTAAATTTAAATTAGTATATATGTTGTGATAATAATTTTAAGCTTAAAACTCCATTAAGCTGAGTGCTCTATTAAAACTAGGATTTACAAACTTAATCGCAATATATAAAAAATTATGACTTAAAAATACGAAATATAAAAGTTAACTGCCATTAATACATGGATCTAAAAGGATCGTGTGTTAGTGGCAGTTAATTTTTATATATATGTGTGTTAATTCTACAAAATTATTTAATAAACTGTGTTAAATGTGATTTGAAGTATGTAAATCTTAAATTCATAGTGTAATCAAAAATAGTTAAGTATCAGAAAAGGTAGTTATAGCCTTATTTCTTGATGATTTTTTTATTTACATCCTTAGTTGGCATAGGAATTGCTATGTATATAAATATAAAAATAATATATGTAGCAAGAAAGGATGATAAAGTAATGATCTCAGTAATTATAGGTACCCACGGTATATTTTCAGAAGAGATTCTTAAGTCAGCAGAAATGATTTTTGGAATTCAGGAAAATGTTGGTGCCGTTACATTTAAACCAGGTGAAGGAATTGAATCACTTGTAGAAAAATATAACACTCTTATAAAAGAGTTAGATTCAACAGACGGAGTACTATTTATGGTAGACCTGTTTGGAGGAAGTCCATTTAATGCGGCAAGTATAATTGCAATGCAACATGAGAATATGGAAATTGTAGCAGGTGTCAATCTGCCAATGATTTTAGAGGTTCTAGGAAGTAGAGATTTTTCAAGCATAACAGAATTGTTAAGAGTAGCAGAAAACTCTGGAAAAGAGGCTATAAAGGTTTTAACTAAAAATATCAATATAGATGAAGATGAAGAAATTATATAAGTATTTCAGATAACTGCATTTTTAGTTCCATAATTATAATAAGCAAAGTTAAGTGAGAATACGAATACATAAGTTCTTTGGAAAATAATATTGAAAATTTATGCAACAAGTTATATCAATATAAGCGCAATTTAAGTAAATATAAAAATTAGAAGATAGGAGATAAAAAATGGAAATTAGCTTTGTAAGAATAGATGACAGATTAATACATGGACAAGTAGCAACAGTTTGGACTAAGGAGAGTGGGTGTAACAGAATATTTGCCTGCAGTGATGAAGTTGCAGCGGATGACTTAAGAAAACAATTAGTAATTCAAGTAGCTCCTCCAGGGATAAAAGCATATGTGCTTCCAATAGCAAAGGCAATTGAAGCATATAATAATCCTAAATTTGACAGCTTTAAAACTTTATTTTTATTTACAAACCCTACAGATGTATTAAGAATGGTTGAAGGCGGAGTACCTATTAAATCTGTAAACGTTGGAGGAATGTGCTATAAGGCTGGTGATAAACAGGTTACAAATGCATTATGCATGAATGATATTGATATTGAGGCGTTTAAAAAGCTTAATGAAAAAGGTATCGAATTAGAGGTAAGGAAACTAGCAAAAGATACTAAGATAAACTTAATGGACAGATTAAAGGAATTACAATTTATATAAGTATATAAAAACTTTTTTATATAAATCAAAAAAAGAAAGAGAGGAATTATAAATGAGCACTTTACAATTAATTTTATTAGTAATAGTTGCAGCAATTACTGGTATGGCAAGTGTACTTGATGAGGCACAGTTCCACAGACCAATAATTGCATGTACACTAGTAGGCCTTGTACTAGGGGATATTAAAACAGGAATTATACTAGGTGGAACACTTGAAATGTTAGCATTAGGATGGATGAATGTTGGTGCAGCTATGGCACCAGATGCAGCACTTGCAAGTGTAATTTCAGCAATACTTGTTATAATCGGTAAACAATCAATTGGAGCAGGTATAGCAGTTGCGGTTCCAATAGCAGCAGCAGGACAAGTTCTTACTATCTTCGTAAGAACAATAACAGTATTTTTCCAACATTTAGCTGACAAATATGCTGAAAAGGGTAATACAAGAGGAATAGAAATGTGCCATATTCTAGGTTTATCACTTCAAGCAATACGTGTAGCTATTCCAGCTGCAATCGTAGGTGTACTTGCAGGTACAGATGCTGTAAATGCAGCACTTTCAGCTATACCACAAGTTATTACAAGAGGGCTTCAAGTGTCAGGTGGATTTATAGTAGTTGTTGGTTATGCAATGGTAATGAATATGATGAATAGTAAATCATTACTACCATTCTTCTTTATCGGATTCTTGTTAGCAGCATTTACAAACTTCAATTTAATTGGTTTTGGTGCTGTAGGTGTTATTGCAGCAATATTCCATATAAAATCAATAGCTAATGAAGGTAAAGTAGCAGTAGCTGGAACTGGAAGTATTGATGATATCGATGATTCAGACCTAATGTAATTACAGAAAGGAGATAAAATAATGAGTGAAAAGAAATTAAATAAAAGTGATATAGTAAAAATGTTTATCCGTTCAAATTTCTTATTGGGATCATTTAATTTTGAAAGAATGCAAGCAATAGGTTTTTGTGTTACATTAATTCCAGCTTTGAAGAAATTATATAAAGGTGACGAATTAAGTGCAGCACTTAAAAGACATTTGGAATTCTTTAATACACAACCATTTATGGCAACGCCAATTATGGGAATAACAGCAGCCATGGAAGAACAAAAGGCAAATGGGGCAGATATAGATGAGGCATCAATAAGTGGTGTTAAGATTGGTCTTATGGGACCACTTGCCGGAGTTGGAGACCCAATATTCTGGGGAACACTAAGA
Organism: Clostridium beijerinckii; assembly: GCF_018223745.1. Classification (NCBI taxonomy): domain Bacteria; kingdom Bacillati; phylum Bacillota; class Clostridia; order Eubacteriales; family Clostridiaceae; genus Clostridium; species Clostridium beijerinckii. The sequence goes on along the minus strand of NZ_CP073653.1, from coordinate 4,301,819 downwards.
CCTGTGCTTGCAGCATTAGGGGCAGGACTTGCACTTACAGGAAGTATAATTGGACCGCTAATTTTCTTCATAGGATTCAATGCAATAAGACTTGCAACAAACTGGTATGGAATGTTCTATGGATATGAAAAAGGAACTCAATTAGTTGCTGATATGGGAGGAAATAAACTTAGATATCTTACAGAAGGTGCTTCAGTACTTGGATTACTTGTTATAGGTGGTCTTGTTTCAAAATGGACAACTGTTAATATACCTTTTGTTCTCTCTAAATATACACAAGCTGATGGAAAAGAAGTAGTTACAACTATTCAAAGTGTACTAGACAGCTTAATGCCAGGATTAGTTCCACTTTTACTAACATTTTTATGTATGTATCTATTAAAGAAGAACGTGAATCCATTATTAATAATCTTTGGATTGTTTGCAGTAGGGATTTTAGGAGTTGCGTCTGGAATATTACAATAAACATTAATTCATAGTCTTATTTTAAGTAAACCATTTTAAATTGAAATTTATTATAGCAGTATAGATTACCTAATTAATATTATAAATTAAAGGTCTAACATTAATTAAATTAGTAGGGTAGTCTATACTTGTATTAAAAACAATATTCTCATGATTATATAGTGAATTTAATCGTAAAGTAAACGTTACCTAAGGCAGAGGAGTTCATATAGTACAGTAAATTCTTATGAAAGTACAAATTTAAAAGTACTAAAATAATTATATTTATAGAATCAAAGGATAAACACTTCTAAAAAATAATGATAAAAGGGGTAAAAAAATGAAAAAATTAAAGTTAAAGTTAATAGCGATAACAGTTGCAACTATGACAACAGCAACATTTACTTCAGTAAGTGCATCAGCAGCTTGGATACAAAATGAAGGGAATTGGAACTATTTAAGTGATTCGGGAGAAATGAAGACAGGTTGGGTTAACGATAATGGTGCGTGGTACTATCTAGATAATTCAGGAACGATGAAAACAGGCTGGGTAAATGATAGTAGTACATGGTACTATATGCAGCCATCAGGAGAAATGAAGACAGGTTGGGTTAACGATAATGGTGCATGGTACTATTTAGATAATTCAGGAACAATGAAAACAGGCTGGATAAATGATAGTGGTACATGGTACTATATGCAGCCATCAGGAGCAATGAAGACAGGCTGGATTAGTGATAATGGTACGTGGTATTTTGCAGATACATCAGGAACAATGCAAACTGGAGTAGTAAAAATAGATGGAAAAACTTATTATTTAGATGAAACTACAGGAGCTATGAGGGTAGGAGACATAACAATAAATGGAACAACTCATACATTTGCACAGAGTGGAGAAGCAATAGGTTCAGATTTAGTACCAACTAAGACATTTAATTCAAATGGAGTTAAAGTAGCTGAAACAAGTACTCAAGGTAACAGCGATAAAACATCAGATAATAATAAATCAAATACAACAACTAGTGAACAAAGCAACTCAACAAGTACTACAAGTAGTGGCAAATCTCACCATAGCAGCGGTAGCAGCAGCACTAAAGTTAATAAAGAAGCGCTAATAAATGCAATAACAATTGCAAAAACAAAATATGAAGCGGCAGTAGAAGGAACTGATGCAGGTCAATATTCAGTGGGATCAAAGGCCATATTTAAAGCAGCTATTGATGCAGCACAAGCAGTTTCAGATAATACAGGTTTTACGCAAAAAGATATAGATTCAGCAGTAACAGCACTTGCATCGGCTACGACTATATTTAATGATAGTCTTAATAAAGATGTTGATTCAAGTACCTCAACTAATTATCTAGAAGATTATCGTGATCAGTACCACTTCTCTGTTGCTAAGGCATGGGGAAATGATCCGAATGGAATGGTTTACTATAATGGTGAATGGCATCTATTCTATCAATATTATCCAGATGATGCAGTATGGGGACCAATGCATTGGGGGCAATCTGTTAGTACAGATTTAATTCATTGGAAAGAACTTGGAATTGCATTAGAGCCAGGTGATGATGATGTTATGGGGAAAGGATCTAGATATATCTACTCAGGCTCAGCTGTTGTTGATAAAAATGATAGCACAGGCTTCTTTGATGGTGGCAGTGGTTTGGTAGCTATATATACTCAACATATTGAGGGGAATAAACTTACAGATGAAGAATGTGATTATCTGGGAGTTGCTCATGGCACAGTGTCAAATACAGAAGAACAATCTATTGCGTATAGCAAAGATAATGGAAGAACTTGGACTAAATATAATGGTGGTGGAGAACCAGTTTTAAAAATAACTGATGATCCATTAAAGAGACCGGCTGAATTTAGAGATCCTAAAGTGTTCTATAATGAAGAAGCAGGAAAATGGTTTATGGTAGTTGCTGGTGGTCCATTAAGATTTTTCTCATCAGATAATTTAATAGATTGGAAGCCAGAAGCTATGCAACCTGAAATTACTACAGAATGTCCAGATTTCTTCAAAATGAAAGTTGAAGGAACTGATCAAGAAAAGTGGGTATTAAACCAAGCAGGAAGATATTATAGAATTGGTGACTTTAAGCAAGTTGATGGAAAGTGGACATTTGTTCCGGAAACAGGTGCTATACAAATGAATTTTAGTAAGGATTCATATGCAGCACAAACTTATTATGGAACAGGTGAAAATGGTACTCCAGATGGAAGAAGAATAATGATCAATTGGATGAATAACTGGGATTACTGTAATCAAGTTAAGAAAATAACAGGAACATTTAATGGATCATATACTTTACAAAATGAACTTAAATTGGTTCAAACGGATGATGGAATTCGTTTAATACAAGAGCCGATTGAGGAATATAAATCATTACGTCAAACACCTACAACATACGATGGTGTAATTTCTTCAAATACTGCAGATAATGCTGCTATCAATATAAATAATTTATCAGGAAGTCAATATGAAATTGTAGCAGAATTTGAACCAGACGCAACTACAACAGAATGTGGATTTAAACTACGTGTTGGAAAAGATGTGAATCAAGAAACAATAGTTAAGTATGACGTAGAAACAGGAGAAGTAGTAATTGATCGTTCAAAATCAGGAAAAACACCAGTTAGTGGAAGCGCATTTGCAAACTCATATAGTAGTGCGGTAAATAAAACAGCAGATGGTAAGATTCAATTGCATATATTTGTTGATGCAGCATCTGTAGAAGTATATGGGAATGATGGTGAGGTAGCTGGTACAGCACAAATATTCCCAGATCGTAACAGTACTGGAATTGAGGTATATTCAGTTGGAGGAAATACAAAAGCTAATATTACTTATTATCCATTAAAGGGTATTTGGAATAATGAAAATGCAAGTGCATTATCATTAAGTGAATCAGCCCTAAATAAAGAAGTTGGAGATGAATTTACTATATATACTTCTGTACTTCCAAGTACATTAACTCAAGGAGTTACATGGAATATATCAAACCCTAGCATTGTTACAATTTTAAGTCAGGATGATAAAAAAACAACCTTTAGAGTATTAGGTGAAGGAAATACTAACTTAATTGCAACATCTAAAGATGGAAAATTACAAAAAACGACAACATTATCAGTTGTAAATCGTAGTCTACCAAGTACATTCTCAGGTTTAAGCAATGTTGAAGCATCTGGAAGTGATTGGTATAAAGATGGTGATGCTTATGTTGCTAATGGTTCTGGTGATGGATTTGCTATGTTAGATGAAAAGAACTATGATTCAACTGCAACATATACTTTTGAGACAGATGTTGAGATTGCAAAAGGTACTGCAGGGCTAGTGTTAGGCAGTGCAGTGAAAAATTCGCCAAGTGAAGGAAGTGTTGTAGCTAATCTTACAAGAGAAGGGGCATGGAGATTATTTAAATTCCCAGGAGGAGCAAACCTTCCAGATAATGAACATGGTTCAGGAAATATAACACCAGATGTAAATGGTAAATATCATATGAAGGCAGTGTTGAAAGGAAATCATATACAATACTATATAAATGATAAGCTAATGGATGAAGTAGATTATAATTTCTCTGCGCCAGGAAACTTTGGATTTAATATTTATAATGGAAATGTTAAGTTCACAAATGCAAAACTTACAGTGGCAGGCAGCGATACTTCTAGCTTAGGTATTGTTAAAACAAATTATGAACAAAACATGGGTGATGAATTTACTGTTTATGCTAATCAAGATGTTAAATATAAGATTGGAAATCAAGATGTTGTACAAATTATAAATGGAACAGATAGCAAGAAAACTACATTCAAGGTGGTGGGAGCAGGAGAAACAACACTAACAGTAACTCCTGTTAGTGGTAGCGCTTCTCCAGTAATAATTAATGTATCTGGATATGATATTAATCCAGATGCTACACCTGGATTAATAACAGGTCTAAAGAACTTTACTACATCTGGAGCAGGAAAATGGTATGTTAAGACAGCTACAAATACAGGTGACACTTCTTATGCGGTAAAGAGTACTGGAGATACATTTGCAATGTCAAGCACTAAGGTTTCAGCAACCAATGATGCTAATTATAATTTAGAAACAGAGGCTACAGTATTAAATCCAGATGATAATTGCGCGCCATCTTTAGTGTTATTTAGTAAGAGTAAAGATAATCCAAAGGATGGAAGCCTTGTATTTAATGTTCAAACAAATAATGGTCATTGGAAAGTATTTGAGTTTGGCGGAAGTTTGATTGGAGAAGGTAATATTACTCCAACTGAAGACGGAAAATATGATTTAAAAGTAGATGTGGTTGGTCAAACAGTAAAATACTTTATAAATGGACAAGAATTATTGTCAACATCAGATTTCACTCAAAGAAGTGGTTATGTAGGATTAATGAGTTGGAATGCAAATACCGAATTTAGAAATACAGTATTTAAGTCAGTAGATACTGTTATAGGAAGCGACATTGCTGTCACTACAGGAGCAGCAGTTGCAAAACCAGTATCAACAATATCTGATACTATAGGAAATGATATAAGAGTTACTACAGGAGCGGCTATTACAGTTGCAACACCAGTAACAGGTGAAACTCCAGTATCAACAATTGATGATACGGATCAATATACAGCAACAATTGAATGGAATGAAAATCCAGCAATATTTGAAGCAAATAAAGTATATACAGCAACAATAACAATCAAACCTAAAGAAGGTTATACAATAATGGGTGTTCCTAAAGATTACTTTAAGATTGATGGAGCAATAGCAACAAATGATGCCGATTCAGGAGTTATAAAAGCAGTATTCCCAGAAACAAATTAATAAAGTAAAAGGTGGTGAAGTTTATCATATATGAATTAACAAAATAATTAGTAGATTGGAATGTCACATTATTCAGCAATGGAAATGTGATATTCTTTTTTTGCGAAATTTTAATATCTAAGTGAAAAATGGTATCATTTGTAATAAATATGGTGAAGAATAATAGAGTATGCTGAAATAATGAGGTGTTAGCGGATGTAGGTTAAATAACTCTAAATTTTATCTGCTACCCTTGAAATAGCAACAGTCTTAAAGTCTATATTGTTAGCATATTGGATAGATAAATGACCAGAAAATCCAACGCCTTGTATTGCAACTACATCTCCATAATTTTTTAAAGCATCAAAAGTAGTCGCGTCAGTGCAAAGTAGTAATGCACTCTCTACTTAATTTAATTCTTCTAGTATAGTTACTAATTTAGAAGAAGAGGTTGCCATATATTCAGCAAAAATCTATATTTTGAGTCATTTCTTATGTTGTGTATTTGTTTTTAGAGAAATTATTATATCATAAAGGAAAGGTTTATTTGTTTTTTATAAAATTTGTTTACTTAATAACCCAATTTAGACGTTGCAATGATTAACTAGGTTGTTGAATAACTATTTTTACCAATAGCTATTTAAGAAAATATTCTTGAAGATCATAAATTCCAAGGATATTTTCTGGATTTTATTCCTTTAACTATATATATGTTTTTATGATAAATTTAAATTGAAAATTCTAGTAAGACAAGTATCTGATTAAGGCTAAGATATAAAAACTTAACTTAACAACGATAAATTTTGATTAAGTTTCTACTTTAATAAGATAAGCGTCTTGGTTCTAGATAGTATTAGAACAGAAAAAATTTATATATGTAATTAATTAAATGCCGGAAGAATTAAAACTTCCGGCATTTAATTTGGTGGTAGCAGATATTATGTTGGTTTAAAGCCAAAGTTGTCAAACACTACTTGTGCTATATCCCAATTAATAAAATGCTATCCGATATTTATATTATAGATTATGAGTAACAGTAAGATATTAACACGTTTTCATATCATTTAAAAGAACTTTTCTCTTAAATTTTATTTGTAGGGATACAACATTATATTGTTTTTAAAATAGTTACTTTAAATATACAATTAACTCGAAGCAAAACCTGTAAAGGATTAAATTTGAATAATAAGAGGCTTTTAACAATGTATTGAATAATAGATTTCGTCATTCGAAGGCTATGATTTCTAATTACATAATGTAATATCATATCAAATATAATAGGGGGAAATATTAATGAAAAGAAAACTTATATTAAGTAAATTAACGGCAAGTGCAGTAGCATGTACAATGTTTGTTACAACTTGTGTTACATCTTTTGTGTCAGCGTATACTTCAGCTTATGGGGCTACAACTTCAAATGCAGTTACAGAGAGGGAAAAGAAAAATGCTAATCTTTCAATGAAAGCAGCAACAGAGGGAATGGTGCTATTACAAAACAAAAATAATGCACTACCAATAGTATCAAAGGGGAATGTAGCCTTATTTGGAGGTGGAGCTATTAAAACTCTAAAAGGTGGTGCAGGTGCTGGAAATGTAAACGAGAGATATGATGTAAGTGTAGCGGATGCACTTGAAAAAGCAGGATATAATATAACAAGCTCTCAATGGTTAGATAATTATCAAAAAACTTTTGATCAAGGTCAAGCAGATTGGAATGAAAAAAATAAAAATAATCCGTATAAAGATTACTTGGCACCATATAATTTGCCAGATTATAATTTAACAGACGATGATATAGAAGCTTCTTCTAATGCGGATACTGCAATTTATGTTATAAGCAGAATGTCTGGTGAGGGAACTGATAGAACTGGGAAGAAGGGAGATTATTATTTAACTGATGAAGAATATGCAAATATTAAGAAGATGGCTGAATCTTTTAAAAATAGCATTGTATTATTAAACGTTGGGGGCATTATCGATACAAAATTTGCAAGAGAAATTCCAGAGTTAGACTCAGTTCTTCTAATGTCTCAAGCAGGAATGGAAAGTGGTACGGCAGCAGTGAAGGTATTAGATGGTGAAGTAACTCCTTCAGGAAAACTTACAGATACATGGGCTGAAAACTATAGTGATTACCCATCTTCTAAAACTTTCAGCAGCAATGATAAGAACACTGATCAAGAAGATTATAAAGAAGATATTTATGTTGGATATCGTTATTTTGATAGCTTTAATGTAAAGCCTGCTTATGAGTTTGGATATGGATTATCATATACAACTTTTAATATGAATGTAGTATCTGTAGAAGCTGATGAAAAGCATGTTACTGTAAAAGTAAACGTTAAAAATACTGGAAATTATTCAGGAAAAGAAGTTGCGCAAGTATATTTCTCAGCACCTAGCGGAAAATTAGATAAGCCATATCAAGAATTAGCTGGTTATGGTAAGACAGACTTGTTAGCACCAGGGCAAAGCCAAACAATTACAATAAGTTATGATACATCAGAGATGTCTTCTTATAGCGAAGATGATGCTGCATATATTATGGAAAAAGGTAACTACATTATCCGCGTAGGGAATAGCTCAAGAAATACACATGTGGGAGCTGTTTTAACATTAGATGAAACTGTAACTACAGAACAGCTTAGCAATCAAATGAAGACCGATAAGAGCGTACAAGCTTTATCAGATAAAGGAGTTACACCTTATTCATATGCAGAAGAAGGCAATGAAATAGCAAATGCACAAAAAATCCAATTATATTCACAGGCATTAGATCTAATTGACGGTAATAATGAATCTAAATATGATGATGAAACAGTTACAACTTATATTGCAAATGATGCTGGTAAAAAGGAGACAACAACAGATGCGGCCGCTAATTATAAGGATGTAGAAACTGATGAAACAATTGATGAGAATAAGAATAGCACATTAGATAATGTTTCCAATGATATGAATATAGAGAAGTTTTTATATGTAGATAATGTAGACGATACGTCCGCATTTAAATATGATGATAATGGAGCTGCTATATTTGATGTAAGTAATAGCGATGAAACTCAAAGTAAAAGTATTATGGAAAATAAGACTCTAAAAAATAGTGTTGACAATATAGAAACTCCTTCATATAAGGAAATAAGAGAAAATATTGATGTGAAAAAAGATGCTACATTATATGATGTTTATAATAAAGATATAACTATGGAACAATTTGTTGCTGGTTTATCGACTGAAAAGTTGGCTAACATAGTTAACGGTATCGGGACAGCTGTATCACAAACACCAGTTGTTGGAGCACAATCAAATGCTGTTGCAGGTGGGGCAGGGGAAACTACAGGAGACTATTATGAAACTGATGGGATTCCTAATATTGTTTTAGCAGATGGACCAGCAGGACTTCGTCTTACAAAGCAATATGATAAAGATGGGAAGACATGGTATCAATATGCTACAGCTTGGCCGATTGGTACGTTATTAGCTCAGACTTGGGATCTTGATCTTATGGAAGAAGTTCATAATGCAATAGGAGACGAAATGGTTGAATTTGGAGTCACTCTTTGGCTTGCTCCAGGTATGAATATCCATAGAGATCCTTTTTGTGGACGTAATTTTGAATATTATTCAGAAGATCCATTTATAACAGGTACTATGGGATTAGCGGCTACAAAAGGTGTACAATCTCATCCAGGTATTGGTGTAACAATAAAACACTTCGCTGCTAATAATCAAGAGAACAACAGAAATCTTGTAAATGAAACAATTTCAGAAAGGGCTTTACGAGAAATTTACTTAAAAGGGTTTGAAATGGCAATCAAAGGCGGACAACCTATGTCGATTATGACAGCTTTCAACAAGATAAATGGAGTATTTGCAGGAGCAAACTATGATTTAGTAACAGATATTGCACGTGGTGAATGGAAATTTGATGGAGTTGTAATGACTGATTGGTATTCAAAAGCAAAACCTGATGAATCTATGCATTCAGGTAATGATTTAATTATGCCAGGAGCTACTCAAGACGCTATAATAAAAGCAGTATCTGATTATATACCTGCATTTAATGAAGATGGATATGTGGCTAGTAAAACAGTATATGATTATTATGGAAAAGGAACTTCTGTGGAACAATGGAATGACTTTACTCCAAGCTCAGATGGAGATACAACTATATCTACTATAGTTAAGAAAGGAATACCTTTAAATGACAAGGTTATTGAAATGATTAACGACGGAAAGGCAAGTGTGGAATTTGCTAAAAGTGATGCCGAAACAACAATAGAAACTTCGTTTGATAACGTACAAGCGTTATTAAATACAGCAGCATCAACAGATGATACAACAACATCGCCAGCAGGAGATGAAACAGCATCAACAGATGATACAACAACATCGCCAGCAGGAGACGAAACGGCATCAACGGATAATACAACAACATCGCCAGCAGGAGACGAAACGGCATCAACAGATGATACAACAACATCGCCAGCAGGAGATGAAACAGCATCAACAGGCGATACAACAACATCGCCAGTAGGAGATGAAACGGCACCAATTGGTGATACAACAACACAGCCAACAGAGGAACAACCAGAGATAATACATCCGGCAGAGATAGCGACAACTACAGATGCAGCAGTAGAAGTTACTTTAGATCCAATGACTGATACTTCTCGTGATAGGATTGTTACTTATTATGGAAAATACGTAGATAATAATACAATTTACTTAGGAGATCTTCAAAAATCTGCTATGAATGTATTAAATATAATCATGCAATCAACTCAATTTGAAAAAATGTATAAAGATAAAGGTGTAAAGGCTAAATCCTATACAGAAAAATATAATGATCTTAAGAATTATATGACATTTGATAAAGGTGAAATCACAAAAGATGAAAATGGATCAGGAAATAATGGGTCAAGTGGTAGCTCGTCACACCACCATAGCAGCGGTTCATATAGCACTAGTGGTGATACATCAACAACTTCTAATTCAAACAATGCAAACTCCAATGATACAACAGCTAAAAATAAATGGAGTAAAAATTTAGATGGTACTTGGTCATTTGTAAACTCAAATGGTGAAAAAGCTACTGGATGGGTACAGGATGGTAACAGCTGGTATCATTTGGATCAATCTGGAAATATGCAAACAGGATGGCTTAAAGATGCTGATGGATCATGGTATTACTTAAATAATAATGGTGCTATGACTACAGGATGGTTTAAGGATACTGATGGAAAGTGGTATTATCTAAGTGATAATGGATCTATGAAAACAGGCTGGCTAAAGGATATTGATGGAAATTGGTATTACCTAGATAATAATGGATCAATGAAGACAGGCTGGTTAAAAGATGCTAATGAAAAATGGTATTACTTAAATACTAATGGAGAGATGGCAGTTGATACAGTAATAGATGGTTATACAATAGATAGCAGTGGTTCATGGATTTCTTAGAAATAAAATAATATTTTTTAAATAGGTTCATTTTGTGGGGAATTCCCTACATGATGAACCTATTTTTAATACAGACTGCATTGAAATGTTATGTTAATTAGATAATAAATATTTAATTAATTAAAGAATGATAGAAATAAAAATACAAGTCATCATACGTATGGTGAGTAGTAAGCACTAAGGAATTTTATAGTCATTTATTGATCGATATGTCCAGAATTAATTGAATATAATATTTATCGTGGTTTTTAGTGTGGATTTTGGAAAGAAGTTAGAGGTTTAATAAGAATATAATATTTAAGAGAGAAATATTGATAAAAGAATCATAATGTTAAGATATATTAAAATAAAGTAGGTTCACAAAAATTAATATTCTATGAACCTACTTTATTTTGATATATAAAAGAAAAGACTATATGCTTTTTTATATTAAATTTAAATATGCTATTATTTTCACGGCTCTATTTGATTAATAAATAATGCCAATTCAGTTCTGCTACTTAATTCTAACTTCTCGAATATATTTGTTAAATAGTTCTTAACTGTACCTTCTGTTAGAAATAGAGTATGGCAAATATCCTTGTTACTATTGCCTTGGGCAACAAGTTTAGCAACGTCCATTTCTCTTTGGGTAAGCAGTTCTAATTTCTTTTTTTGTTTATTGATTATCCTAGGATTTTGCTTGTCAATAGACATTGAATTAAAAGCTCTAATTAATTTTGTAGTTACTGCAGGATCAAGAAGGATATCACCGTTGTAAGCCGCCTTTATGGCTTTAATTATATCATGTGATCTTGCATCTTTAAGTATGTATCCATCAGCACCATTCCTAATCCCTTGTAATACATATTCATCTTCATTAAAAGTAGTTAATATTATTACCTTTATATTGTTATACTTTTCCTTAACAATTTTAGTAGCCTCAACACCATTCATAAATGGCATTCTAATATCCATAAGGATTATATCCGGCTGTATTTCTTGGAGAATTTTTAGCAATTGTTTTCCGTTTTCTGCCTCTTTTAGAATGTTTATTTCATTATCTAAACTTAAAATAATTTTTAGACCCTCTCGTACAATTTGTTGATCATCAACTAATACAACATTTATCATATTTAATAATTACCCCATTTCTCCTATATTGGAATAAAGAGTTTTATACCAAATCCTAAGTTGTTATGGCTAAAATAGGATATTTCACCCCCTAAGGAATTTATTCTATTTTCAATTCCATTTAGTCCATTTGATTTAAGTACATTGTCGCAACCTATACCATTATCAGTAATGATAACTTTTACATTATCGATATTTTTTATGATTTCTATATTAATTTTTGTTGCATTACCATGCTTCAAGCTATTAGTTATAGACTCTTGTATTGTTTTGTATATTGAAGTTTTTAAAATCGGATTTAAGCTTTCAATATCTGTACTTTTAGTGTAAGTAATTTTTAGGTTACTAAATAAATAAAAATTATTAATTAGTTGTTCTAGTGATGCATTTAAATCCTGTACTTCAGGTTCTGACTTGAGCAAATCAACTGTTTTCCTTAAATCATTAATACCTGCTCTTGCTATTTTTTCAGATTGCGCTAATATTTCTTCTAATTTTAAAGGGTTAGTAGTACAGATATTCTTAGCAAATTCCAGATGCATAACTAAAGCGACGAGGGAATGGCCTAATGAATCATGTAGTTCATGAGAAACTCTAGTTCTCTCTTTAGAAATAGCAACTTCTTCTATTTCTAAAGAGCACTCTTGAAGTTTTACATTAGCTAATCTTAACTTTTCGTTAAGCTGTTTTACTTCTTTTGATTCCATCTCAAGTTTTCTTTTATTGTAAAGCATTCCAAAAATGCTTAAATAAGATAAAAGACCAAGAATGAAAATTAAAAAATAACTAATTGAATTAAGATTATAAGATTTCAAACCAATAGCGTAGAAAGACAAAAGTAATACATGTATTGGGATAAAGAATTTTAACATATTTCTTTTAAACTGAAAAATCTCAAATAAAAAAGAGTAATAATAAAAATAAGTACTAATCCCATCTATAGTAAAGATTAGTATTGAACTAGTGCATAGACTAAAAAATAGTGATATATGTACATATTTAGTATGATCTTTAAATCTTATATTTCTAAGATAATCATTAGTTATAATTATAGTTGCAAAAACAAATAATAAAATCATAATTAAAAGAGAGTTTTTATACCGGATGTAGATATCTGTTAATATTGATAAAAATAATATGGACTTTATAATCAGAAGATAGTTTCTAAATGTTAGCATTTTTTAATATCACCCATTTTATAATAAATATATGTTTTATTATACCATTATTTTTAATGTAAAATATATGACTAAAGTAATATGAATCTCAGTAACTAAAGTAACTATTATTACCCATAATTAAAATATAGAATTCAATTATGGGTAAATTACTAATATATTCTACAAATATATTATATACAAATGCGAAATTGTTGATTAAATGGGGGATTCTAAATGGATGTAAAGCTACTAAGGTATTTTGTTCAAATATGCAAAGATAAAAGTTTTTCAAAAGCTTCTAAAAATCTTTATATTACTCAGCAAGGGTTGAGCAGAGCTATTAAGAACCTGGAAGAATATGTACAGGTTCCATTATTCTACCGTAAGATTAATGGAGTTGAAGTGACAAAGTACGGAGAATATTTAGAACAGCAATCTATGAGTATTTTAAATCAATTTGATTTGTTTCTAAGTGATATAAGTCAAATGAATGATCTTGAGTCGCAAAAACTATCAGTCGGTTTTTCATTAGGAGTACTGGATGCATTATCTACAGATTTGATTTCAGATTTTAAGAAAACGTATCCGCAAATTCAATTAGATATATATGAAGGTCCAGATTATTATTGTGAAGAAGCTGTTTTAAAAGGTGATTTAGATATAGCATTCACAATTGGTCCTATAAATAAATCAAAATTTCATTCGAAAGTTGTCAAAACACAACATCCATGTGTTCTTATAAATGAAAAAAATCCACTTTCTAAAAAGAGTAAGATAAATTTCGACGATTTAAAGGATGAAAGATTTATTATTACAAATCAAAATTTTAAAATATATCATAATTTTATTAGTAAATGTAGACAGGCTAATTTTCAACCTAATATTGTTTTTAGTACTACTGAAATTCACATTGTTCACAAACTTAGTCGTCTTAATAAGGGACTTGGTATTAGTATTGACTTTGTTGTAATCGATATCAATTATCCTAATGTTCGCGCGATCCCTTTTGCAGATGAAACTTTTGTATGGGAGATAAATTTTATACATCGAAAAGATTACTTTCTATCAGGGGCTAGTAAAATGCTCTTAGACTATGTAATGAATTATTAAATTACCAGGAAGAAATATGATAAACAAATATTATAATACAATATTTATAAAATATAACGAAGTTATACAAATTGAACATGTTTTATAAGCTAGAGTATTATTAAAGATTCCAAACTTCGACGGATATTTTCACTATTTTTAGAAATGCTTAAAAATATAACTGGAAATTTATTTTCCAGTTATATTGATTATAAAACATTAAATTCCTATAAAATTATTTGGTTCGCTTAAGCTAATAATTTAAGATAAATTTCGACGAAGTAAATTTTTAGAGTACATATAATTACATCAAAAATAGTGAATTTCACTGAAGATAGATTAAAGGTTTTATTCCATAGTTAAAACAGCTCTAAAGTGAACCTTAGCAGTCATCATTTTTTCATACGCTGAATTTATTTGTTCTAGTGGAAAAGTTTCAACTATTGAGTGTACATTTGTTAGAATACTAAAATTTATAGTATCTTTTCTGGCATTAGCATCTGTGGCTAACCATCCTTGTATACTTTGTCTTCCAACCAATAATTGATTAGGAAAGATTTGAATCGGATCATTTATTCCAGCAACAATTATTATTTTTCCATCAAATCCAAGACCACTTAAAAGTTCTGATACAGCCTTGCTGCTTGGAGCAGTTATGAGGATAACTTTAGCTCCCCCCAATTTTTGAAGTTCCTTTGCTGCATCTTGTTCTTCAGTAGCTATAAATATGTTAGCTCCTAATTTTTCAGCAAGTTCTTTTTTATCTGATCCCCTTGAAATAGCAACAGTCTTAAAGCCCATATTCTTAGCATATTGGATAGCTAAATGACCAAGGCCTCCAACGCCTTGTATTGCAACTACATCTCCAGGATTTGCACCAGAATTTTTTAAAGCATCAAAAGTAGTCACACCAGCGCAAAGAAGAGGTGCACCTTCTACTTCATTTAATTCTTCTGGTATACTTACTAATTCAGAAGAAGTAGTTACCATGTATTCAGCGAAACCTCCATCATATGTTATACCAGCAGGCCAGCCTACACCAACACGTTGTCCTAATTCATAACCAGTAACATCTGAGCCAATCTTGTCTACAACACCTATAATTTCATGACCAGGGATACGAGGGTATGAAAGCCCAGGATAATTACCTCCTTCTTTTACTAATGCATCTCCATGGCATACACCACAAGCTAGAATTTTTATCCTTACTTGATTTTTAGTTGGTTCTGAAATTTCCGTTTGTATTAACTCAAAAGCTGAGCCAGGTTTACTTACTTGAATTGCTTTCATTAATTTCATAAAAAACACATCCATTCTTTTAATATTGTATTTAATATATACTGCAACTTAAGTTCATACAGTAAATAAAACATTAATTGTCTTTTTACCAATGTAAATAAGAACTTATCATTGAAGCAGATTATTTACTTTGAGTATCAGTTTCTTTATCTAATATTTTCATCATTTTAGCAGAAAGATCAGAATGTATTTTATAGATACTGTCATCATATTTTTCTGGTCCATTAATTTCGAGATTTTCATAATATTGCAGTTTTAAATCAATTATCCCTAGATTTTTATTTATTTCCTCCTTTTGGGCTTTTAAAATTTTTTGCTGCAATAATAAAATTTCTTTTCTAGATGGTACGCTCGAATATCCATCAAAACACATATTGACATAGTTTTTAATATATTTTATAGACATACCAGTTGCTCTCATGCATCGTACCATTATTAACTGTTCCAAATTTAAATCACTATATTCGCGGTTTCCATTTTTGTCGCGTGCAATTTCAGTTAGTAGACCTTCCTTTTCATAATAGCGAAGGGTATGTTTAGACATATTAAGTTTTTCTGTAATTTCTTTTGTTGAATAACTCATTCTCTTCACCTGCCAACTTTAATATAAGCTATAGAGTGAACTCTATAGCAAGTAATTTTTTATATTATACCATGTCTTTTTTTACAAATCGCATTCCCATTGGTCAGAGCTTCAAAGTATTTTTAATCCGACGAATGCGTCATTTTGGAACATTGAGCTTGATAGGGAAGAGTAAATTTATTTTAATCAACTATTTAAAATTTGTACCACTCCATGACCACCGTCAACTATAACTTTATCTCCGGTTTTAAGCTTTGTAGTAGCATTGCCACATCCAACAACAGCTGGAATACCAAGCTCTCTGGCTACTATAGCAGCATGGGATAATGGTGCTCCAATGTCAGTAATTATTGCTGAAGCCTTAGGAAAAAGAGGTGTCCATCCAACATTAGTAGTTGACGCAACTAAGATTTCGCCTTTTTTTAGGTTTTCTCCTTCTTCAGGATTTGTTAAAATACGCACAACTCCTTCAATTTTTCCTGATGCTCCTGCAAAACCTTTAAGAGTTTCAGAATCTTGTGTAGTAATAGGCATAGATTCATCATAGTAATCAACTCTTCTATTAGAATTTTTTACCCATTTAAAGGGATCAAATCTTCCGCGAATAATTGATGGTAATGGTGGAAGTGATTTATATTTTTCATAATTTCCCTTTCTAACCGCAATATGATTTACGGCGAAGTCATTTCCTGAAAGCAAATCTAAAACTTCATTGATGTAAAGAAAAAAAATATCATTTCCTATGCCTGTAAGTTCCCCAGCCTTTAGTGCAAAAGCACGATTAACTCTAAAGGCTCTAGTCCATTCCGAACGAACAGACTCTCTAAGACGAGCTGCTTCAGCCACCTTTACAATTTTCTTTTCAAAATGATTAGCTTCTTTTGGGAAGTTTTCTTTCAATCTTTTAAGAGCTTCTTCATATTGATCATGTTGTTTATTAAGAAGATTTTCTACATCTGTGTTTGAATTCTTAAATTCTTCTATCTGCTTTTCAAGCCAAGTTTCATCTTCTCCAGGATGAGGTATGGATAATTCAAACTCATGTGGCCCACGATGTCCGTATTTCATTCTGTATTCTTCACGATTCATTTCTCCAGTTATAATCTTTGATATACCAATAATAGGTCCAAGGCTCTCGAGGGATGAATCTCCTCTAAAATTAGACATAAGTGTATTTGTATCTTCAATTCCTGCTACTTTTATTAACTCATCCTTTAATTTATTAGCTATGACCATTTTTCTTCCACCAGCAAGTGCAATCCACAAAGCCTTAAAATTAAAAGGTAAAATTTCAGTTTTCCATAGATCGATTAATTCTTCTTTTGTCTTTACTTCTTTAATAGTTTCAGTCATCCTTCTACACAAATTCGGAGATTCATTCAAATGCTCTGGAATTTCCTTAGAAGCTTTAATAATATTTTTTAAACGATGCTTTAATTTTGGAGCCATCCCTTTTATCAAGCCTAGCTTTGAAAATGGATAAATAGGAATTTCTATTTCTTCAGGCATTTGACCAAAGACTTCACTCATTGTTTTTATTAGACTCTTAATATCTTTGCCGAAGGCAGGGTATAAAGACAATGCATAACTGATGTTTGTATATGCTCTTCCACAAATGTTGCCTGAAAATAAATAGTATCCAGGAATAGTCATTTGTTCTTCATCTAAAGCCCTTATTATAGACCAGCTTAGGGGAGTGAAAACATCAGACATTGCTTCTCCAACATTAGTATTAGTCCATAGGAAATCCCCATCCAAAGTATCGTTCCATTCATATGTATCAGGATTACCAGTTATTAATGTTGTAATAGGTCTTGCTTGTAATATATACAATTTTCCATTTGATACTGCCCATTCAATATCTTGATGAGTACCATATTCTATTTCAAGTTTAGATGCATATTTATATAACTCTGAGGCATATTTCTTAAATTCAGGGGGGCCCTCATATTTTCTTTTGGGCCTCATAATATTAAATGGATATGCATTTGCTTCCCCTGATACAAGCTGTTCTCCTAATCCAAATACAAAATTACCGGTCATGCTCTCGTGACTGCCTGTAATTGGATCAGCAGTAAATAATACTCCTGAAATTTCAGACTGTATCATAATTTGAATTACTACCGCTATCTGATGAGATTGATCCATTCCTTGGACTGAACTGTATGCTTTTACTCTTTCTGATTCTCTTGAGCTAAAAACTTCATATATTGCGCTTTGGATTTCTTCATCTGTCTTAACATTTAAAACTGTTTCAAATTCTCCTGCAAAAGAAGCTTGAGCAGAATCTTCACTTAAAGCAGATGATCTTACTGCAAATAAAACACTTTCATTATTTTTTCTAATTTCTTTCAAATAATGTTTGATTTTATTCCAAGCATCCTGATTAAGAATATTCTCCTTAAAAGCTGATGGTAAAATCACAAATCCGTCAGGAACAGGATATCCTGCTTGAAACATTTTTGATAACATACATCCTTTTCCACCTGCAAGTGATTGGAGTTCAGGGGTTAATTCTTTAAAGCTTTTGATCATATCTAACATTTTAATACCTCCTTTTAAAACTTAATACTTATTTATAAAAACAACTTTTAAGCATTTCTGTATAGGCTTCTGCTTCAATAAAAGCCTTATCATAATTAATTTGTTTTGAAGATGATGACTTTGCCTCTTCCAGAACTTTTGTATTAAATCCTTGAAAGGACCATATAACAACGTTTATTGCCTTTTCTATATCTATGCCATCTCTAAATTTAGATAAATCTATACCATCAAATACTCTTTTTGAAGCGCTTTCTAATTCTTCTTTATTTATCACATTTAAATCATTTTCTATATTACTTGATTTTTCCATATTTACAGCTTCAATGAATTTAAGAATTTTAGGATATTTATTCAATAATTCTGCTTTAATCAGATGGATTTGACGTAACCTAACGAAAAAATCTCTTTCCTTTAAATCAATCTTTTTGTAAAATTCAGTCATGCTAACATCTATGCAATAATCATATAAAAATAAAAATAATTGCTTCTTATTTTTAAAATAGTGAAATAATAACCCTTTAGATATACCAGCCTCTTTAACAATCTCATTTGTAGAGGCATTCTCATAACCTTTCTCAGCAAATTCATTTATTGCTGCATTTAAGATACGATTTTGTTTTTCTGAATCTAAATTTAAAAATTTCGATACCACAGTATTACCTTCTTTCAGATCTATGTAAGATTAATAAAGAATTTTATATAGATATTTGTGCTATTAAGTTATGCTCATTACTTTAGTAAAATATTATTATTGTAATTTAAGTAGTAAAAAAATAATTCTTTTTATTATTTAAGAGGATTATAACTCTATTGACCAATGCGGTCAATGAATAAATTTAATACTTAAAAGTAAAAAAATTGTATTATTGCTTAATAATATAATTAGTATTAAGGGGAATTTAAAAAGATGAAGTGATACTGGGAGAGAAATAAGTTCTAGTTAATAGATTTCTTTCTATTATTAAAAGTTACCTCTTTCATTTTTTGCAACATTAAACAACTAAAAAGAATAGGTTAAATCTATGATAAAAATGATACTGAAATTTAAATTTATTGACAATAAGATATATTGTATATATTATTAAGTAGAGGTCTACCTAATTTGAAGTGAGGATGATAAATAATGAAGAATAGAAACTGGGAATACCCGTATGATTTATTTATAAAGAGCATTGCTCAAAAGATGAGATATACAAATGACGAAAAATTAAAGGAATATGATCTTACTTCACCTCAAGCTTTATTGTTGGAGCTTATTGAAAGAGAAATAAGGCACGGAAACGAGATAACTCGCAAGAATTTAGAGAGTGTTATGAATTTAAAAGGTTCATCTATAACTAATCTTTTAAATGGATTAGTTAGAAAAGGTTGCATCATACGTAGTGCTGGGATATCAGATGGGCGTACTTTTCAAATCCAAGTTACTGCAAAAGGAAAAAATATATTAACAGAAATGGAAAAGGTTTTTGAAGAAACTGAGGAACAGTTATTAAAAGGCATGTCACAAGAGGAGAAAAAAGTTTTTTTGGATCTACTTATTAAAGCTTATAAAAATTTATATGAAGAGTTTGATTAATAATAAAAAGCAAATTGCTGCTTTTTATTTAGATAAGTATGTAGAAGTCTACGTATTTTTTATTTTCTATGAAGCTTTGTTTTATTACTATTAAATATATTAACTAACTTTGAAAAAATTAATTGTTTATAAATTAAGTTATGCAAATACTTTAAAGAGTCCTAAGTTAACTCTCATTTAACAAAATAAGTAGAAGTCTACATATATCATTAAATATGATATCAGATATTTTAAATTAAGACATTATAAGCAGTAGGATTAAATTTATTAAGATAGGAGAAATAATTATGTCAAAATATATGAAAATTTTAAAAGAATTAAATAAAGATTCATTGCTTGAAGCAGGAGGAAAAGGAGCTAACCTTGGAATATTAATAAATGCTGGACTTCCTGTACCACCTGGATTTGTGGTTACAACAAGTGCATATGATGCTCATCTTGAAAGATCTGGTCTTAAGGAGAGAATAACAAAAAGGCTTGAAAAGATTAAGGGACAAGATATTAATGAAATATCAGAGGCAAGTAAAGATATCTCATCATGGATTGAAAAAGCTCAAATGCCTCTTGAGATTCAGAAGGAGCTAAACATAGCTTTTGACGGTTTGTATAAAAAAATGGGAGCAAGTGAAAAGATGTCAGTTTCAGTACGATCAAGTGCAACGGCTGAAGATTTACCAACGGCTTCATTTGCAGGCCAGCATGAGACTTATCTTGGTATCTATGGAAAAGAAAATGTCATTAAACATGTAAAAAAATGCTGGGCAAGTCTTTGGTCATCGCAGGCAATAAATTATAGAATAAGTATGAATTTTGAGCATCTTAAGGTGGATCTTGCAGTTGTAGTTCAGGCAATGATAGATTCAGAGGCGGCTGGGGTAATGTTTACTGCAAATCCTGTAAATGGAAAGAGAGATGAAATATTAATAAGTGCAGGCTATGGGCTTGGTGAAGCAGTTGTTAGTGGTTTAATAACTCCGGATTCATTTGTTTTAAGCAAAAAGGGAGACATAAAAGAAAAGAATCTTGGCTCTAAAGAGATTAATATTAAATTAACTAAAAACGGAATTGTTACAGAAAAAGTACCTGATTCAAAGAGAAAATCCTATTGTCTAGGATCAAATGAACTTAATCAGCTTACAAAACTAGCAGAGATTGTTGAAAAACATTATGGTAGTCCCAAAGATACAGAATGGGCTCTTTCTGAAGGTAAGATATATTTACTCCAAGCAAGACCAATTACAACAATGGATGCTGAGGGGGAGGATTTTAATATACTTGAATCTGAGGATAAAATAATTTATCAAGGCAAAAGGGCAGCTTTTGGTCTTCAAAGTGTAATGGAACATAGTCCATATCCACACACTCCTTTGGATTTTGCATGTTTTACTCATTTTTATCAGGGGATATATACTTCTTTCTCCGAAACAGGATTTAAGATGCCTAAGGAGCAAAATATACCAGTAGAAAGAGAAAGTGGATGTGTGTCCCTAAGTTATCAGGCACCATCAATATCTCCATCTATAATTTGGAAAGCTCCTAAATCAGCAATCAATAGTTTATTTAAAGATACAAATATTCTATGGCAGGATTTTTCAAGAGAAGCTAATGAGTGGATTAAGAGGATGGATACTGCGAAAAAGAATACAAACGATTCAGAGAAGCTTATAAAACTTATTAAACAGGGGCTGAAAGAATACGAGAATTTTGTTTATAAAAGGTTTTCTTTAATTGATATGCCTAGTGGAATTACTGAGTTTAAGTTTAATAAGTTAATTAAAAAAGCTGTAGGAAAGGAAATGTTTGAAGAGGTTAAAGAAAATCTTCTTAGAGCTTTGCCTTTTAGAACTGCACTTCAGAACAAAGAAATGATAAAGATAGCACAAACAGCAGCCATGAATGGAAAAGGTGGCCAAGCATTCAAAGATGCCATTGAGAATTTCTTGAAAGAATATGGGGATAGACCTTCTATAGGTGCTGGACGTATGATATCACCTTCTACATGGAGTGAAAAACCTGAAATGATAAATGAAATTATTGATGCATTATTATGCGATGCCTCTATACTAGATTCGGAAGAAAGTTTTAAGAAACAGGAAGAAGCCTATAAAGTTGCAAAAGACTTAGTAAAGAAAGGGCTAAAATATGATAATTATAGAAAGTTTACTAAAATTCTAGAGAGAATAAGGTATACGGTAATAATCAGAGAGGAAAGTGTATTTTACTTAGAAAAAATAGCAGGTTGTTTGCATAGAATGGCTTTAAAGCTAGGAAGCCTTTTAGTTGAGAAAGATTATATTAATGATGCAGAAGATGTATTTTTCATTTTTCTTGAGGAACTTAATTCAGTGGCAGAAGGCAAGTTAAATATAGAAGAAAGATTAAATAAAAGAAAGAAAGCTTTTGATAAGGTTTATGAGGCCCATGAAAAAGGTGTGCATTGGTTAGTAGCTACAGGGTCAATTCCAGTATTTGAGTCAAAGGAAAAAATTAAACAAGATAAGAGCGAAGATTGTAATTCAATTAAAGGAAGTGCTGCAAGTCGTGGAGTATATGAAGGTTCAGTATGCATAGTAAGAAATCCTTCTGAATTTAAAAAATTGAAAAAATGATATATACTCGTATCACCATATACATCTCCAATTTGGACACCTCTTTTTAAAGTTGCAGCTGCGGCTATCACTGAAATAGGAAGCCCAACTTCCCATGCAGCAATTGTAGCTAGAGAGTATGGTATACCTGCTGTTGTGGCTATTGATAATGCAACAAGTATATTAAAGGATGGACAAAGAATAAGAGTAGATGGAACAAATGGAGTAATAACATTATTATAAGTAAGTGCGAAAATATGAATGATAATATAAGAAAGAATTAATTTTATGAAAAGAATTTAATGGATGATTGCTGATGAAGTTAAGATGTTTGTATAATGTTATCTTATCAGTAATAGTTTAACAATCAAAACATTGACAGTAAAAATTCAGCGTGATACCATTGTAATTGAATGATTTATAAAAAGGAGACTTAAAGAGATGATTTTAGTTGTTCTTAACTAAGCTATTAAAATTAAATAGTTTGAGATGCTTTGAAGTTCTACCATAAAGCTTTAACTAAGTGAGCATTTTAAGAACAATATCTTCTACTAAGCTCTTTTATAAAAAATAAAATAACTTTAGATATACATATATTTAGAAGTACTTATTTTGATTAAGCTAAAGTATATGTTTTATATTAGATTAAATTTAACTATAATAAAAGATCTTTAAATAAATGAACTCTCCATAGATGATATTGTTTGTCTATATGGGGAGTTTTAATTTTGTATAAAGAAAGGTGGGACTTTTTATGGAATTTACAAAGGTTACAGAAAAGGTTTATTATCTAATTAATGACGGAGAAACTGACAGACCAGTGCTTGGATATATTAAAGGAGATAAATATTCTTTAATGGTGGATGCAGGAAATTCAAAAAATCATGTAGAGAAATTTAATAGTTGTATAGAAAAATTGAATTTAAGATTGCCTGATTATGTTGCAATCACTCATTGGCATTGGGATCATACTTATGGGATGCATGCAGTTACAGGAAAAACTATAGCATGTGAAATAACTAATGAGCAATTAAATGTTATGTCTAAGTGGCAATGGACAGATGAAGCAATGAAAAATCGTCTCTTGACTGGAGAAGATATTGAATTTGCAGATACTAATATTCGTAAAGAATACGAAGGACTTCAAGGTATAAAAGTTGTACCAGCTGATATAGTCTTTAAAAATGACTTAGAAATAGATTTAGGAGGATTAACAGTTATTTTAAAAAATGTTATTTCACCTCATTCTAAAGATTCAGTAATAGTTTATGTACCTGAAGAAAAAGTAGTATTTATAGGAGATGCTTATAGTATGAACTATTATAATAATTGTGAATATGATCCGTTTAAATTAGAGTGTTTTATAAATGTATTAAAGGATTTAGAGTTTGACATTTGTTTAGCAGGTCACTCATCACCTATAAATAAAACTGAGATCATTGAATATTTAAATTTACAGCATGAGAAAATCCAAGCAAAGAATAAATAGATATTTATTCTTTAAGTAATTAAGCTCTGTTTATTAGTGCTGTATTCTAATATTCTTTACAATAAATATTGTGAAGAATAAATATTCTAAACCATATATATTCTGAAGAATATATATTCTAATATTCTTCAGAATATGCTTGAATAATGCGGGTTTGAAGGCTAGAGAGTTAAATAAATTGAGATTAATTAAATTTAATCTAATGCTGCTGTTAGCCAAGAAGTCATGAAAGAAAGAATCTCATCAGCTAATGCAGAAACTGCAGAAGCATCTTTCAAGTTACCTTTACTATGCCAATGTTTCGTAGCGCAATATATACCGCTGCTCATCATAACAGTAATCAATTCTAATTTTTCTTCTTCATTCTTTGAACAATTTCTAGTATTGTTGAGCATGTTTTGTACTATATTTTGTAATTTAAGCTGAACTCTCATATCAATTAAAATATTGGCAGATTTATATAATCTTATATAGCTAGTGCCCACAGTCTTATGATAATCACACATGATAAAAATTAAATCACGCAAAGTTTTCTCATTTAACTTTGCATCAGGACTAATCCTGCTGGATACAATTGTCATGAATTCATCTGATATAAAAGAATCTAATAAATCATATTTATCTTTAAAATGAGCATAAAAGGTTGCGCGGTTTACATTAGCTCTTTCTGAAATATCCTTCACGGTTATATTTTCAAAGGGGTTTTTATTAGCTAATGAAAGAAATGCATCTTGGATGAGTTTACGAGATTTAGTTATGCGTTTATCATTTATTTGAGATTTTTGTATCATATCTGCTCCTTTTTAAATATATATTTAGGTTGTTGAATAACTAATTTTTACAATAATTATTGAGAAAATATCTTATGAATCAAAGATTTCAAAGATATTTTCTAGTTTTATTATTTTCATATCTTTAAGCGTAAACAATTACTAATTAGCTCTGTTGATTTATATTTGTAAATACTTCACGAATAATTGTTCTAACATTCCATATTTCTTCGTTATGCTTTATTTCTGCGATGCTAACATCCCATACCTTAGCATTTCCAGTAACTATAATTTTAACGTCTTCTATTTCCGAATCAAAAAACGTCTCTAATTTCATCATGTGGTTATCTTTGTCTTGATCAGTGAACTGAGCAAACTCTTCCCCATTAATCATAATCGTAACGGAACCTTTATATTCTTCTCCATTGGGAATACCATAATTGGCATAGAGCCATAGATTTTTCTTGCCTAAATTAAATAAATACTCTTTATCTATTCCATCCTTGCTGCTAAACAAATTAAATTTTGGCTGTACCACCTCGTCTTCCACCGTAAAAGTTGAAAAGCTATTAGTTATTGGCGTGGTTTTATTCACTTCATTTAATGCTTCAATAGGTCCTATTCTTTCATTCACATGTACACCATAATCGATTGTTTCAGAAACCACCATAACCCCAATGATCAGCATAAGAATAGATAATGCAGAAGCAACAAGTTTTTTTAAGGTAATCTCAGAAGAAAATCCCACTCTATATCCTACAAATCCCATGATTGCACCTAATGTATTAGATATAATATCCATAATGTCAAATGTACCCATAAAGGTTAAAGATTGTAACACTTCCAAAGAAGAAATCACTAATATGAATAATGTCATAAACTTTCTAAAACGTATACGATACAACAATGGAATTACTACTCCAAAAGGGATAAAAGCAGCAATGTTTCCAAAATCGTATAACCATGACATTGTTAGTTTTGGAAATCTTAGTGGGAACCCTTCCGGCACAAGCATAAATGTATACTGATTATAATTGAATCTTTGGTCTAATCTACTAAATCCAAAGAACATGAAAT
Source organism: Clostridium beijerinckii (assembly GCF_018223745.1). Taxonomy (NCBI): domain Bacteria; kingdom Bacillati; phylum Bacillota; class Clostridia; order Eubacteriales; family Clostridiaceae; genus Clostridium; species Clostridium beijerinckii. Next base: position 4,275,811 of record NZ_CP073653.1, on the reverse strand, counting down.
ACAATATTAAAATTGCATATAATAGCATCCCCATAAGAATAAATCTACGCAATTTAGCATTCATAACATCGGAATTATCCATCAATACTTCATTACCCTTTGGAATTTCTTCTTGTTCATTTTTCATTATTAACATCTCCTATCATCTTCAAAAATCACATAGGAATCAATAGTAACTTGATTTAACTCAAAATAAAACTTAATGCTCTTTTAAAGAATTCCTACATCACTATATTGGAAACTCATTAATCAGAATATTATTCTATCAACACAAATATTTTTTAAGCGAATTTTGTTGTTAATATTTTTTACTAAATAACCGACATTTCATGATTTCTGTTGGTTGAATAGCTAATTTTAGTACATTATAATAATAGCATGCATAAATCGCTACAACAACACGTGTTTAATAATTTGACGATTGAGCTGCTATTTACAATTATGTATACGAGGAGAAAGTAAAATGAGTGAATTAAAACATAGAATTGTTGAAACAAATGGTATAAAAATGCATATAGCGGAACAAGGAAAAGGGCCTCTTGTATTATTACTTCATGGCTTCCCTGAAATATGGTACTCATGGAGGAATCAGATACCCGTTTTTGCTGAAGCAGGTTACCATGTAGTGGCGCCAGATTTAAGAGGATATGGAGATACAGAAAAACCACAAAATATTGATCAATACACTCTGCTTCATTTAGTTGGAGATATAGTTGGATTGTTGGATGCATTAAATGAAGAAACAGCAGTAATAGTAGGAAATGATTGGGGAGCAACAATTGCATGGAATGCAGCATTATTAAGACCAGATAAATTCGAGGGCGTTATAGCTTTAACAGTTCCAATGATGCCTCAACCACCAATACCACCAACCACTGTTTTCTCACAAAATAGTGAGGAGTTATTTTATACTCTATATTTTCAAACACCAGGTGTAGCAGAAAAGGAATTTGAGAAAGATGCACGATTTGCAATTCATAACTTGCTGTATTCAGCTTCTGGAGATGCAGGACCACGTAAAGGCAATGATGGAACTCCAAATCCATTTAGTATGGTATCAAGAGAGAAGGGATTGCTTTCAGCATTACCAATACCTAAAATGACATCTTGGCTTAAAGAAAAAGACTTAGAGGTTTATGCAGAAGCATTTGCAAAAACAGGCTTTAGTGGCGGACTAAATTATTACCGTAATTTAGATAAAAATAGAGAATTATTAAGTTGTTTTAATGGATTAAAAGTAACAATTCCTGCATTATTCATAGTAGGTACTCGTGATGTTGGCTTAAGTATTCCAGGAATGGATCAAATAATTTCTGAAATGAAGAGTATTGTTCCAAACATCCGTCAAACTATATTTCTTGAAGATTGCGGACACTGGGCTCAGCAAGAAAAACCAAAAGAGGTTAGTGCAGAGATACTTTCATTTCTTAAAAGTTTATAATATATTATAGAAATTAAAATAAAAACTTGTGGGCTTTGAAGTCATCACTTTAGAGTCCACCATAAAACACATGAAAATGATATGCTCACTTTATAGGAGATAGTTAAAATAATAAAACTGTTTCTATAAAGGGGGCATTTTATTTTTCGAGTTTTAATTATCCAATTATATCAACATAACAAAAATGTAATATTAATGAAATGTAGTTAAATTGATGAAGTAGTTATAATCATATAGAATAGTTAACATAGAACTAAGTTAAGTATATTGATTATAGATATATATTCAAAGCAAAAGTTATATTTATACATATATGTTGCAATTCACAATGCACATTTCACAATTCACAATTACAGCTAAAATTCTTTTAATATTTTTAGAATTATGCTGAAGAATCATTTTTGCAATATATATCATGTTTAAAATGAAATTAAATACATGTTTATTCCAGAGGACGTATAAAATTTTTATTTGATGAGTTCTAAGTGAAAGATTGGATACGAAGCAAAGGTTTAAGAAAAAAGGGAGAATTATAGATGAAAAATATATTGAATGTAGAAAGAATCGAGAAATATTATGGCAATAAGGGGAATTTAACAAAGGCAATAGATAATATAAGCTTTAAGGTAGATGAGGGAGAGTTTGTTGGAATAATGGGACCTTCAGGAAGTGGCAAAACTACACTTCTTAATTGTATATCAACTATTGATAGTGTTACTGCAGGAAAGATATTGATAAATGGTAGTGACATTACCAGGCTAAAATCAAAAGAATTAGATAAGTTTAGGCAAAATGAGTTGGGATTTATATTTCAAGATTTTAACTTATTAGATACACTTACAGCTTATGAGAATATTGCATTAGCCTTAACAATAAAGGGAGAGGACACCTATAAAATAGATAAAGAAATACAAGCGGTAGCAGAGCATTTAGAAATAGGACAAGTGCTTAATAAGTATCCTTATGAGATGTCTGGGGGGCAAAAGCAAAGAGTTGCTTCAGCAAGAGCAATTGTAACTAATCCATCTTTAGTTCTTGCCGATGAACCAACAGGGGCACTAGACTCTAAGTCAGCTAGGCTGCTACTTGAAAGGTTTGAAAACCTAAATGATAATTTAAAAACTACAATACTTATGGTTACTCATGATTCTTTTACAGCAAGTTATGCTCATAGAATACTCTTTATTAAGGATGGTAGAATTTTTAATGAACTCATAAGAGGTAAGGACACAAGAAAGGAATTTTTTAATAAAATCATAGAAGTTATATCCATTCTTGGAGGTGATGATAATGATGTATTTTAAGCTGGCCTTTGGCAATATAAAAAAGAGTTATAAGGATTATACTATATACTTCTTAACATTAATATTAGCTGTCTGTATATTTTATAGCTTTAATTCTATAGATTCACAAAAGGCACTTTTTGATATAAAATCTTCAAATGCTAATTACATAGAAAAACTAACAGTTACTATGTCTTATTTTTCAATGTTTGTATCAGTAATACTAGGAAGCTTAATATTGTATGCTAATAATTTTCTAATAAAAAAACGTAAAAAAGAGTTAGGTATATATATGACTTTAGGAATGGGAAAAAGAAAAATATCTAAGATTTTAGTAACAGAAACTTCTATGGTGGGCGCTATATCTTTAGTTGCAGGCATTATATTAGGAATAGCAGCGTCACAAGTCTTATCTACTCTTATCTTAAAGCTGTTCGATGTTTCTATGAATGAATATAGATTTACAGTCTCTATAAATGCTATTGGAAAGACTATATTATATTTTGGAATAATGTTTTTACTTGTAATGATTTTTAATGTATTTGTTGTTTCTAAGTACAAAATAATAGACTTACTTGCGGCAGATAGAAAAAATGAAAAAATGAAATTTAAAAATCCATATATATATTTGGCAGCATTTGTATTAAGTATAATATCTCTTGTAGCTGTATATAAATTTTTTTTTAAGATAGGGATAGATACATGGAATCCAATGTTTAAGCCAGCACTAGTCATTAGTGTAATGAGCACAGCTTTATTCTTTTTTAGTTTATCTGGAGTTATATTATATTTTGTAAATAAAAATAAGAAAGTATATTTTAAGGGATTGAATATATTCGTTATAAAGCAGGTAAATAGCAAGTTTAATACACATTTTCTATCCATGTCAGTAATATGTTTAATGCTGTTTACTACAATACTTGTATTATCTACAGGAATAGGTCTTAAGAAAAATTATGAAGCAGGCCTTGAAAAAATAACACCTTTTGATGCTAGTTTAGTCATATATCCTCATGGTGAAAATATTCCTTTAGATGAAGTGTTTAATAAAATTGATTTCAAATTGAGTGAAAATGAAAAATATATAACTTATGATGAATATACTTCATCAGTAGAACTTAAAGATTTATTTAAAACTGAAGATGAGGCTTTTAAAAGCTATACAGCAAGCTTTGTAAAAATATCTGATTACAATAAAATATTAAAACTAAAAGGTGAAAAAGAAGCTAATTTAAATAGTGATGAGGTTTTAATCTTATCAAATTATAACAAATTAGCTGATCCAATTAATGAAAAATTAAAGCATAGCAATAAAGTTAATATTAATGAAAAAGAATATCAAGTTAAAAATCACAAGGCTTTACAAGAAAATCTTGAAACTTCTATAATGGCAGAAAATTATTGCGTTATAGTAATAAATGATGAGTTTTTGCCAGATAGTAAAGTTTATAAATCAGTGCTTGATGTAATGTATACTGATGAAAATAGAGAAAAAAACAATGAAAAATACGAAGAGATTTATAATAATTCTTTGATTGGTGGAAAGTACGAAAGTATGGATGTCCCCCATATGAATGCCTATTCGAAGGATGACATTTATTCTAGAGAAAAGGGTTCTTCAACTTCAGAATTATTTCTTGGTTTATATTTAGGTATGATATTTTTGATATCAAGTATGGCTGTATTAGCTCTTCAGCAATTATCAGAAGCTAGTGATAGTATAGAAAGATATAAAGCTTTAAAGAGAATTGGTGCAAATAAGAAAATGATAAATAAAACTATATTTCTTCAAACCTTAATATATTTTAGCCTTCCAGTAATTATTGCATTAATCCATTCAATAGTAGGCATTATTGTAGTTAATAAAGAGATAAGCAATTTTAATCAAATAGATATTAGATTTTCAGCGTTAATGACAGCTGTAATATTTATTGTAGTATATGCAGGATATTTCTATACAACGTATACAGGGTATAAAAATATTATAAAAAATAATATATAAGGACTAATATAGATAGCCGAAACCATAAATAGTTTAATTATGCAAAGGCGTTGAAGTATTTACGATTTGTAGTAAAGATATGAACCTAAAGTGTTGCAAATTTATAAATATGTTTATTTAGTGAGATGTATAGATATTTATTATATATATGGCATATGTAAGTGCTTAATATATTACTTTCCATAATGGCGAGTTAAAGAAAAAGTGAAGGCTTTATTATGATATTGAGTAAAATTGTGGAAAAGTATAGCATTTAGTTTTATAATATTTATTAAGGTTATTAAGTTTTGGATTTCAAAATTTGATAACCTTATATTTCTAGTAGGGGGATATGATGAGGAAAATTATTATTATTGAAGATGATGAAGTTATAAGGGAGGAATTGCAAAGTTTTTTACAGAGATATGGATATGAAGTGAAGGCCCCTTTAGATATGGATAACATAATAAATTATATTGAAAGTGAGAACGCTGAACTTATATTGCTAGATATTAATCTGCCTATGTATGATGGATATTATATATGTAGGGAAATACGCAAGACTTCAGAGGTTCCAATTATAATAGTTACAAGTAGGGATAGTGAAGTAGATGAACTGATGAGCATGAATTTAGGGGCAGATGACTTTATTACAAAACCTTATAATACAGAAATACTACTTGCAAGAATAACTAATATTTTAAAAAGGACTTATGGAAACATAAAGACTAGTAGTATATTAAGCTACAGAGATTTTAATTTGAATCTTTCAAATGCAACGATTATTTATAAAGATAACTCTCTAGAGTTAACTAAAAATGAAGTTAAAATACTATCATTTTTGATAAATAATAAAGGAAATATAGTAAAAAGAGATTCTCTTATGGAGTACCTTTGGAAAGCAGATTTTTTTGTAGACGATAGCACTTTAAATGTTAATATAAATAGATTAAGAAAGAAGCTTGAAGAAATAGGAATAGAAAATCCAATAGAAACAAGAAGAGGAATGGGGTATATTATGCCATGACTATAAGTGAGTTTCTTAAAGATAAAGCTATTGTAATACTATGTAATAGTCTTATGTTTATTATATTGTCAATAATAATGTTTGTTATAAATGTTAACCTAATTATAGTTGTATTTGTTTTTTGTATATGGTTTTTCCCGTTGGGCTCTTATATAGCTTTAGAATATATAAAGCATAAAAAGTATTTTAAAGGGATTGAAAGTTTATTAGAGAATTTGGACAAGAAATATTTATTTCCAGAGATGCTAAAGGAAGCAGAATCTGTACAAGGAGAAAAGTTTAACTCTATACTTAAGGAATTAAGCAGAGATATGTATGAGCATGTAAAATATTATAAGGATCTGCAGGAGGATTATAGAGAATATCTAGAAGCCTGGGTCCATGAAATTAAAACACCTATAGCTTCTTCAAAGCTTATTATTGAGAATAATCAAAATGAAGTAACTAATAAAATAGACTTTCAGATAGACAAAATTGAAAGATTTGTGGAACAGGTACTTTACTATTCTAGAAGTAATAATGCTTATAAAGATTATATAATAAAACAAATTAGTCTAGGTGATATAGTAAAAAATGTAGTAAAAAGAAACTATAGAGATTTCATTCATAAGAAAATAAGAATCAATATAAATGACATTGAAGAAAATGTATATAGCGATGGGAAATGGGCTGAATTTATAATTAATCAGATAATAGTAAATTCAATAAAATATTCAAGCAATAGAGATCCTCAAATTAATATATCATCAATGAAAAAAGTAAATTCAGTAATGTTATTTATAGAAGATAATGGAGTAGGGATAATAGAGAAAGATATAGATAGAGTCTTTGAAAAAGGCTTCACTGGTGAGAATGGAAGAAGATTTAGCAAAAGTACGGGCATGGGTTTGTATTTATGTGAAAAGCTCTGCTTAAAGCTGGGCTTAAAAATTTCAATTGTTTCTGAGGTTAACAAAGGAACTAAAGTTACATTAATATTTCCATTATCAGGTATGGAAACCTTTGGTGATGATTGAGGGGAAGTTAATGATAGTCTTTTTAGAAAGACAAAACATAACACAAAAAGTCGGGAATAACCGTTTGAAAAGAGATAAGATATATGTACAGACAGGGGGATAATTATGAAATGGATTGAAGGAATAGGTGAAGCTATCAGCTATATTGAGGAGAATATTACAGAAGAGATTACAATAAAAAATATTGCAGAAAAAACATTTATGTCTCCATTCTATTTCCAGAAAGGCTTTGCAATGCTTTGTGGGTTTACGGTTGGAGAGTATATCAGACAACGCAGGCTTACTCTTGCCGGCAGTGACCTCGTTTCTACTGATGAAAAAATCATTGATATTGCATTAAAATATGGCTATGCATCACCAGATAGTTTCACAAAAGCTTTTACTCGATTTCATGGTGTCACACCTACTGCTGTTAGAAAAGATGGGGCGATGATTAAGTCATTTGCTCCGCTGAAAATCAAGTTTTTATTGGAAGGCGGTTATATTATGGATTACAAGATTGTTGAAAAAGATTCGTTTACTGTCATGGGTGTATCAAAGGTGTTTAAGTATGGGAATGCATTTGCAGAAATTCCACCGTTTTGGACAGAGCATTATGAAGCTGGAAAGGGAAAGTTTGTGTGTGGAATGTATGGAATATCCATAGATGAGAACATGGGATCAGATGAGTTTGAATATTTGATTGCAGATGATTATAATCCATCCATGGAAATACCTAATGGTTTTGTTACAAAGATTATTCCTAAACACACGTGGGCCGTTTTTGCTTGCAAGGGTGCAATGCCAAAATCTCTGCAAGATATGAACAGAAAAATCTTCTCAGAATGGTTGCCTAATTGCAAGGATTATGAAATTGCAGCAGGTTATAATATTGAAATGTACACTGATATAGCTGATTATCCTAAGGGGAATCAAGATGAGAATTATTACAGCGAAATCTGGATTCCTGTTAAGAAAAAATAGTAATGTAAAAGAGTATGATTTGAAGCACATCAGATTCCAAGTTTGTAAGTTTGATGCAGAATAGTTTTAAATCTAGTTCTGTCATATTTTCATAAGCTATAAATAACTAAAAATAAATAGAAAATTAAAAAATCGTATTATTTAAAAATTGATATGCTCCATTTAAGGTGGACAGATAAAAAGATAAAATCTGTCCACCTTAAATGGAGCAGTTCAAATAATTGAATTTGCGATTTTTTTATATGCAAAACTAAAATTCCATGAAATAAGAACTGTAAAGAATAGCCAATATAACAAAACCTATAATAGAGAATTGAGCAAAGGATCTCTGATGATTAGTTAACTTTGTATTTAAAAATACATATTTATAATTAAATACTCCAAGAAATAGGAATATTAAGCTAAAATATCTACTATCACTGTAGCCTTTTATTAAACTTAGTGAAATAATAAATACATTCACAAGTACTATAAAAATTACTTTAATATTTGACATAGTTCTTCTCCTAAATACCATTTTATAAAATTATACCATAAATTTAGGAAATAAATTTATAATAATGTAATATTTACAATATATGTTATAATAGATTAATAATGTTTAATTTTAAATAGTGAGGTGCATCACTTGAGTGAGTTTTATGGATTTTCAATCTTTGCTATAGTGTTATTTATTCTTGGAACAAGAATGTTATTAAAAGATTTATATACATCATGTATTCATGGCAGAAGTATTTTAAAAGTAGAAAAAGGAATAGGATTAGCTATTTTTTGGTTAGGATCAATAATTGTTTGGTGCCTATTATTGCGGCAATCGGTAAAGCTTTATGTTAGACACGAAAATAACGGTATTATTAATAATATTGTTACTAATATATTTTGGATAGAATTTTCAATCTCTAATATAATAAAATCATTAAGAAGTTTAGAAATAAGAGAAAATGGAATATATAAGTCGGGATATTTTTATAAGTGGTCTAAGATTAGAAGTTATAATTGGACAACACCAAATACAATTGAATTTAAAGTTAGCAGTTTTTTAAAAATTAATTCAAGTATTGAGTTTACGATAAATGAAGAATATAAAGCAAAAGTGGAAGAAGTGATTCAAAAAAGTATTGCGTTATAGTTTTCTTATATTAATAAAAACAAAATATACATTAGATTTAGATGTCGCATTAGTTGAAGAGAAGAATGGGGCATTTTTTATATTTTATGTGTAGATTTGATGTAGCAATTGATATAAAATATGTTTTTTTAAAACTGAATAATACGATATTACCAATAATATTATAATTGATTCAATATAGGAAAGTATTGTTAAATTAAAATTATTTGCTGCTTGTTTAAAAGGGGGTGTGTGAAAATATGAGGATTAAGTTTATTTTCTTAACAATATTAACTTTTATCTTATTTATTTCTATTTTTTTTATCGTTCATAGAAATGAAAATAAAGATAAGAAAATTGTTGAATTTAATAATCAGCAATATTCAGCGATAAGAAACTTTCAAGTGAATCAAAGTTATTTTGATAGTAATAGCAGGCTTAAAAGTGAGTATTCTACTAATATAGCAAATATTAATGGTAGTAAGGTCTACTCGATTAGTGGACTTGATGTAAAGGATTGGATATATTATGACTATGCTAATTGTGATGTGAGTTTCTATCTTTCAAAAAATATTTATACCAATCTTGATTATAGGTATTTCAATTTTTTAAACAAATTTCAGTTAACAAAATATAACTATACTATAGAAGATGGTCTACAAAAAGTAATAGATAGAACCATTGAAAATGAAGAGATAGTCTCTTACGCTTATAAAACTGCTTCTTCAGATGGAAATTCTGACATGGGGGTAACAAGCGATAAAGTAACAACCTATTCTCTGTTGTTAACACCAAAGGATTTCCCAGCTCTACAGTATATTATTAATTATTATGAATGTGAAAATGGATATTTTATCGGTTCAAATACTAATGGTTTATGTACTAAAGTTGATAACTCAATCCATGAAATGATTATTAGATTAAAGTAAATGTATATGGAAACTGTAATATTAATTATCAGCATAATTTAGAAGTTATTTTGCTTCGCATTGTGTAGATATGACAAATGGGCAGGGGGATATGAAATGAGATTGATATTGGAAGAATTTACAGAATTATATGCAAAAGAAATTTGTAATTGGAAATATGATGGAGAATATTCTAGTACTAATTTGTATCCAAGCAAAATAATTGATTTAGAGGTGCGATCTTTCAACGAGCGGGCAGTTAAATGCTATAAAAGAGCAGGATTTATAGTAAAGGAAATATATAAAAAAGATACTCCTATTGGGTACGGTGAATTTATAAGAATGGAATTTATCTGTTGACTAATTGGTGATTTGTTAGATAAATTGCAATTTAGGCTGGGAGGGAAAGTAAGCTAGATGTATTTACTATCTATCATTTTTTATCTGATTTTAAAACTGAATAGTTCATAATTTACAAAACATGCTACAATTAAATAAAAGATAAATCATAATTTGAAAGGAATTAAGATAATGGATTTTAAAGAAATTATGAAACAAAATAGAGGATATTGCTCAAAGCACACAGATATGCCAGCAGAATTACAACTAAAAGCGAAAGAATTATGCTGGGAATATAATCAGACTGGACCATCAGAAAAAGAAAAGAGAAGTAATATTTTAAAAGAACTGCTTGGAACTTGCCATCCGCTAACATTTATTGAGCCGTTATTTCGTTGCGATTATGGTTTTAATATACATACCCATGGGCTTGCTGTGATTAACTATAATTGTGTAATATTAGATACATCGCCAGTTTACATTGGTGCAAATGCATTTATAGCTCCTGGAGTTTGTTTGGCTTGCTCGGGACATGCTGTATTTCCAACACAAAGGGCAGAAGGGATTGGAACCTCAAAACCTATTACAATAGAAGATGACGTATGGATTGGTGCTAATGCAACTGTATGTGGTGGAGTTACTATAGGAAAAGGTAGCGTTATTGGTGCAGGAAGCGTAGTAAATAAAGATATTCCAGCAGGGGTAATTGCAGTAGGAAATCCTTGCAGAGTATTACGGAAGATTACAGAAGAAGACATAATTAACTTGTCAGTTGAGCAAGGCAATTTCTAATTTGTAGAGTTTATTATATTTTTTTGTAATAATAAAACAAATGTGCAGGCAGAAGTTTAAATAATGTAATTTGAAAAGTTAATAGTGCGATATTTACAAGTATGTTATAATTTATAAAACAAATTGTAATTTAGACTTGGGGGAAAGAAAATGTTTATAGTAAATTTAACTTATGTTAAACCACTAGAAGAGGTTGAAAAGCATTTGAAAGATCACATTACATTCTTAAATAAATACTATGCTAGTAACAACTTTATCTGCTCAGGGAGAAAAAATCCTAGAGATGGTGGAATAATTTTATGCAGCGCAAAAAATAAAGAAGAGGTAAATGAAATTATTAGTGAAGATCCATTTCATAAAAATGGAGTTGCTAATTATGATGTAATAGAATTCCAACCAACAAAGTATTCTGAAGGTTTTAAGGAATTTGTTGAGTAAAGTTTGCTTTATAGATTAATATAACTCTTAATAAATGAATAAGAATTTTAAATATCACATTATTCAAAATAATAAATGGGTAATGTGATATTTACTATTTATGTTAGAATTAATTACAATATAAATTAGTTAAAAACTAGATATTTTCTATTTTTACTTGAGGAGATGGAAAATCATGATTATTGGCTTTATTATGTCAGCTATTTTTGGATTACTTGGAATGGTATTTCTGATTTTTAAAGATGAAGCATGTATTCTGATATCGGGATATAATTTAAAAACTAAGAAAGAACGAGAAAAATACGATGAAGTTCGTTTAAGTAAAGATGAACGTAATTTCTGCTTTACATGTTCAATTATATATCTTATTGGTGCAATAACATCAATATTTTTGGGTAAATTATGCTTTTGGATTGCTTTTCTAGTTTGGTTTATATATCTTTTTAAAAATATTCATTTTAATCCAGAAAAAGCATTTGATAAATATAAAAAATAATAATTTAATTGGGAGATGAGTACGTGATTAACTTGATATTAATGATTCCACTAGGAATACTTTCTATATTTTTAGGATGGCGTATTTGGAAAAAAGAGCAGATAACATTGATTCACGATTATCATTATGCAAGGGTTGCTGAAAGTGATAAGAAACCTTATACTGAGGAAGTTGGAAAAGGATGCATTATCATGGGAATTGGAATTATACTGACAGGCATTATTAATTTAATAGGAAACACAAAATATGGATGGATATGTTTTGTAATATTTGCTGTATTGGGATTTAGGATGATGTTTAGAGCACAAAAGAAATATAATGGAGGATTGTTCTAATTTTAGGGCATCTCACTATTATAAATTAAAAAAATAGAATAAAGTTAGGGAGAATATATGATTATTATTTTATCAATTATAGTATCTTTTTTATGTGGTTCAATTCCTACAGGATACTTAATTATCAAAAAGTTGCATGGAATTGATATAAGGACCAAAGGTAGTGGGAATATAGGATCTACAAATGTTAATAGAGTAGCAGGACGTAAAATATCTATTATTACGCAAATAGTGGATATTTCAAAAGGTATAATTCCTGTAGCTTTAGGAATTTGTTTAGCAAAGATTCTTGAACTACAAATGTCAATGGATACTTATCTTTCGATTATTGCTATAGCGGTAATTTTGGGACACGATTTTACTCCATTCCTAGGATTTAATGGTGGGAAGGGAGTTAATACAACTATTGGTGCATTCTTTGTAATTGTACCAATTCCAACATTGGTTGGAGTTGCAGTTCATTTTATATTGCGTTTATTTACAAGTATAGTTTCTATAAGGTCAATTGCAATAGGGGTAACGATACCTTTAATGTGTATAATTATGAAAGCACCTATTTTAATAATAATAAGCAGTTTAATAGCATGTATTTTAATGATATATAAACATAAAGATAATTTAATAAGACTTTTACATAATGAAGAAAAATAATCTTAAATTATCATTAATTAATTAGAGAATGGATTTACCACTATTTACAATACTGTTATAATTTGTTTATATAGCAAGTTAGTTTTTATTATATATTAATTGAGTAGTGGGAGGGTTTATGAATATTTCTATTGTTGAAAAGGGAATAAAGGAAATTGAGTTAATGAAACCATTATGGGAACAACTTAATTCTATTCACTATAATAAATCTGTGCACTTTAAGGATAAATATGACAGATTTACTTTTGACAAAAGAATAGAATCTATTTGCAAAAAGGCTAAAAACGGTGTTGTTAAGTTAGATATGCTTCTAGACAATGAAACGGGAAATTATGTAGGATATTGTTTAAGCTCAATTGAAAATAATTTGGGAGAAATAGAATCTATATTTGTTGAGAAAAAGTATCGAAAGCTTAAGATAGGAGACAAGCTTATGAAAAATGCTTTAAGTTGGTTTGAATCTAACGCTATAACAGATATTCAAATTAATGTGGTATATGCAAATGATGAAGCGTTACCTTTCTACAGTAATTATGGTTTTAAAATTGGAAATTACATTTTGAAAAGGACGTGATTCTAAAAACTTACAGTCTTGTATTTATAAAAGTACAATTGGATTGTAAATTTATATATCACATTGCGTAAAATTAGGAATATGATATTTTATATAAAATTTCAGAATATGTACTAGTATTAGTAGCACTATAAATAATTAAATTTGAACTCAATCAAATAGCAGGTTAGTAGAAAAATATTTTATGGAGATTGATAAAAGGTTTAGTTTATTATTAATTTGAGAGAAGTTTAGAGGGAGATATATGGATATTGAGAGCAAAGAAATAAGAAAAAGTGCAAGATATAGTTTGAAAGGTAATTGGAAGATTGGAATATTAAGTACGCTAGTGTACAGTGGCGCAGGTATTATAGGAGGCTTATTTCAAGATTCTAGTGTTATATGGAATTTGATATTAGAAATTATATTTGGTGCATTATTTACATTTGGATATTTTAGTATAATATTAAACATAGTTAGAGGAGAACAAGTTAATTTTTCAGATATATTTACTGGCACAAAGAAATTCTTTAAAGCATTAGGAATTACGCTAACAGTAAATATTCTTACACTATTATGGTCACTATTATTAATAATCCCAGGTATAATAGCAGCTGCAAAATATTCTATGACATACTATATATGGGCTGAACATCCTAATATAAGCATTCAAGAAGCAATTGATAGAAGTATTAAAATGACAGATGGACACATTTCAGAAATATTTTGGTTATATATAAGTTTTATAGGATGGAGCTTATTAGTAATAGCTCCGGCAGTAGCTATAAAATATTGGCATCCCGAATATTTTGATGTATTTATGTCTTTTGGAATGATTTTTGTAAATGTGTATGTTAATGTATCTTTTGGATCTTTATACACTAAGTTACTTCAAGAAGGGCAGAGATATTAATTTTAAATTGCTTAAGTTTTTTCAATTATTAATGCCTAGAGAAATAAGATATAAGCAAAAACGACAGTACTTTTGTAGATACTGCCGTTTTTATATATATTTTAATGATTTATGAGATTAGAATATGGGTTTCAATTTTGCTATCATTTTTTAACTTTTGGAAAGATAATCATGTACAACCTTAGGTGTTCCAAGAGTTAAATCTGTTAGGATATGAGATGCTGATACAATATCTAATACAGGTAAATCAGCAAGAGGAGCTAGTGCATGGCTAAATAATTGTAGACGTGCACTTCCAGTCCAAGCACCGTGAATAGTTATATCAGTATTTTCTGCACATATTAGTTCACAAATTCTTGGCTTACCATCGTAACCTTGAATGATTTTTAGCATAAAATTGGGTCTTGCAATTTGAGCATAGGCTTCTTTAAGATCTAGAGGCTCGTGCTTATATCCCATTGTTGCGGTAGCTACTGGTAATGTACCATACTTAAGTGTCCCAACTAAAGTGTCTGAATCAACAAATAGCTTTGGATAGCCAAGCTTTTTTGGATAAGCGCTACTTTCTCTTCCAACAGCAATAGCAGGTTCATTATCTAGATACATCATATGCAAGTAGTCACCCTTAACACCATTATATTTTACTGGAATAGCTTGACCACATTCTGTATATGAGCCTAGTCCGGTTGTATCAGGCATAGCCATCATCTCAAATCTAACATATGCTCCATCTAATTCAAGTGGCTCTGGTACTATTTTTCGAAGAGCATCTAAATCAGTTCGATAAATAATGTTTAGATATTCTCTATTGTGAAATCTATATGGTCCTCTAGGAAACGCTGGAGCAGCAAGTGGAGTTGTAATTTGTTTAGATACTTCACTTTCTAACATAAAACAATCAACCTCTTTTCTTAGTTTTTAATACATAAGATTTTTAAAGTTATATATTTAAAATAGAATGATTCATATATCCATAATCTTTAAGTTATCTGGAATAATTAAATCTGCATCTGTTAAAAATTTTATTTCATCAATAGTTGTATCTTTATGAATTTCTTTTAAAAGTAAGCCGTCATTTGTTACATCAATTACACAAAGCTCCGTAACAATTAAATCCACCTGAGCTTTAGCAGTAAGTGGGAGAGTACATTTTTTAACGATTTTAGGTTTGCCTTTTCCGGTATGTTGCATTGCTACTATTATTTTTTTTGCACCTATTGCTAAATCCATAGCGCCACCCATACCTGGGACAATTTTATTTGGAACAATCCAGTTAGCTAAATTACCTTTTTCATCAACTTCTAGAGCACCAAGAACAGCAACATCAACATGTCCTCCTCGTATTAGTGCGAAAGACATTGAACTATCAAAAAATGAACCTTGAGGTAATAATGTTACATATTCCCCGCCAGCATTTATTATATCTGGGTCATTTTCACCTGATGATGCCATTTGTGCCATACCAACCATGCCATTTTCTGATTCAAAAGTAATGTTCATTTCTTTTGGTACATAATTTGCTACTAAAGTTGGAAGTCCTATTCCAAGGTTTACGAGTTGGTCTTTTTTTAGTTCTTTTGCAACTCTTTTGGCAATTATCTCTTTTGCTAAAACTTTATCTACAATCAATTAAGCCGCCTCCTTAACGATATAATCTACTAATACGCCAGGAGTCATTATGGCATCTCTTTTTAAATCTTCACATTTAACTAAATTTTCTGCTTCAACTATAACTGTTTTTGCAGCCATTGCCATATATGGATTGAAATTTTTAGTAGCAGCTCTATAGAAGGTATTTCCAAATTCATCTACAACGCTACCTTTTATTAATGAAACATCAGCAGATAAAGGAAGTTCTAATAGATATTCTTTGCCATCGATAGTAACTTTTTTCTTACCTTCTTCAACGATAGTCCCAAGTCCAGTTGGAGTTAATACACCTCCGAGTCCAGATCCAGCTGCACGAATTCTTTCAATCAGTGTTCCTTGTGGGGAAAGCTCAACTTTAAGTTCACCAGAGCTCATTTTTTTTCCAGTTTCAGGATTAGTTCCAATATGTGAAGCAATTACTTTAGAAACTTGACCATTTACAATAAGTTTTCCTATTCCTTTATTAGGAAAAGCTGTATCATTGCTTATAATAGTCAGATTTTTTATATTTAAATCAACTAGCATATCTATAATATTTTCAGGAGTTCCACAATCTAAAAAACCCCCAACCATAATTGTCATACCATCTTTGAAAATGCGCTTTAAATCTGTTAATTTTACTAATTTATTCATTTTAATATCTCCCTTCTAAATAGTTTTTAATATTTTGTGGGAACATTGCATATTAAAGTTATGTGAATAAATGTATAAATTTAGCAAGAAGTTAGCCGGCAAGTACACATCTTCTTTGTCTTGTAAAATTTCTTGCAGAGGTTATGCCTTCACCAGTAGATCCAGCAATAGTGAAAGTTGTAAATCCTTCAGCTTCATAACCAACACCAGCAAAAGATTTAGCGTTCTTTACAAAAATAGTAGTATCAATTTCTCTTTCAAATCTATTTAGGTTGTCTATATTTTTAGAATAAATATAGGCACTATGTTTTCTATTTTGTTCTGCTATCTTTGCATATTTAATAGCTTCATCTATATCTTTAACTCTTACAATTGGTAATATTGGCATCATGAGTTCTGTCATGACAAATGGATGATTTGCATTTACTTCGCAGATTATACATTTAACATTTGAAGGAGACTCAACATCTATTTCATCTAAAAATAATTTTGCATCTTTTCCTACCCATTTTTTATTTATAGAGTATTCTTGAGTTTCATTATTTTTTTGTAATACTAAATCTATTAATTTTGATATTTGATATTCATTTATAATTACAGCATTATTTTTTAGCATGTTAGATATTAAATCATCTGCAATATTCTCAAAAACAAATACTTCTTTTTCTGCAATACAAGGTAAATTATTATCAAAAGAACAGCCTTCAATGATGCTCCTACCAGCCTTTTCTATATCAGCAGTATCATCTACAATAACTGGTGGATTTCCAGCACCAGCACCAATAGCTTTCTTACCAGAATTTAAGAGGGTTTTTACCATTCCTGGACCTCCAGTTCCGCAAAGAAGTTTTATTGAAGGATGCTTAATAATTGCATCTAGAGACTCCATAGTTGGATTTTTTATAGTTGTTACTAGATTTTCAGGACCGCCACATGAAATAATAGCTCTATTTATCATTTCGATAGCAAAGGCAACACATTTTTTAGCGCCTGGATGTCCGTTAAATACTACAGCATTTCCAGCAGCTATCATGCCTATACTATTACATATTACTGTTTCAGTTGGATTCGTAGAAGGAGTTATTGCACCTATAACACCATATGGAGACATTTCTACGACTGTGAGTCCGTTATCTCCTGACCAGGCAGTAGTAGTTAAATCTTCTGTGCCAGGAGTATATTTAGCTACCAATTTATGTTTTAATATTTTATCCTCATATCTTCCCATATGTGTTTCGTCTAGAATCATTGTAGCCAAGACCTCTTTATTTTGTAATGCGGCCTTTCTTATCTCAGTTATGATTTTTTCTCTTTGTTCTTTTGTATAATGAAGGGATAATATCTTTTGTGCGTGTACAGCGCTGCTTATAGCATTTTCAACATTTTCGAATACTCCGAAACATGAAGAATTATCCTTGTAGTTCTTTAAATTAATGTTTTCAACATTTGTTTTTAATTTTAAATCTTTTGTTACAGATACTAGTGTGTCTTTGATCATGACTAATCCTCCTTATGATTTAAAAATTAATAAACATTAAAAATTTTATATGAAAATTAAATTTTTATATGTTATTAAATATATGTTATCACTAAAATTTACAGAATCAATCTTTTAAACCAAAAAAGTAAATATAAGGAAGACAAAACGTTATCAAATGACAAGACTATATGATATTTTTTTTATATAGCCGTTACAGATAAATTATCGTATTATTTTGGAATTATTGTTATATATTGTTTATAGGTAGAGTTTGTTTAGTATTTGAGTGAAATTTCGAATAAAGACTGTAATATTGTAATATAAAATAAATATTATTGATAATATTCCTTATAATTATATATTAAATGCGTAAATTTTAATAAATATAATCAATAATTCAAACAAGCATCTTAAAAGTCCGATCTTTTATTAATAAAATATTGACATAAATCCAGAAATTAATTGGTAATTCATATTGTCAGTGTTTTGAAAAGCAGTCAAGAATATATTGAATGCATATGTTATAATCAGTTAGTAATAGCAAGAAGATATGACATACTAACTAATTAATAATGGAGGTAAAATGGAGTCTGAATTTAAAGTTAAGCAAATTACTAAGTTATATGAAAGTTGCAATAAATGTGGGTTGCCAATAATAAATTGTATCTGCGATATTGTACCTAAAATAAAGACAAAAGCAAAGATATTGATATTATCAACAGAAAGAGAATTTCGTAGGCCTTCAAATACCGCTAGATTATTGAAATTGGTGAATCCAGAATCAACTGAGTTAATTCTTTGGGAGCGAGTAAGGACTCCTGAAAAATTAATCGAATATATTAATAGCGATGATTATGAAATACATATATTGTTCCCTATGGATGATGATGAGCCTGTAGAAAGAAAGTCTAAATGCAAAGATTCAGAAAAAATTCCAGCATTTATTATCTTAGATGGCACATGGAAAGAAGCAGAGAAGATACTAAGAAAGAGCGATTACTTAAAGAAGCTTCCAAGAATATCATTAAATCCAATTAATAAATCAGAATATACTTTAAGAAAAGGTGCTTCAGAAGGAGAACTTTGCACTATCGAAGCAGTAATTGAAGTACTTAAGTTAAATTCTGAGTTTGAGAATGCACAACTAATTAAAGGTACTTTCGATTTATTTATGAGAAGTTTTAAAGCAGGGGTTAGTGGAGTAGAGCTAAAAGACATAAATATATAAGGTTTTCAGATTGTTATTTCACTATAGATAGATATCCAACTTTAAAACTACATTTAGGTGATGACTTACCGAAATCATAAATATTTTGATTCCGAAAAGCTATGAAAATATTGCTGGAGGTTCTAAGCCTCAGGTTGTATCCAGTTTAACATGCTCCAACTTTCAGTTTGACAAGTAAACTGGAACAACCTAAAGCTAAGAACCTTTAGCAGCTCATTTTCAAATGTTTTCTCCACAAATATATTTATGATTTCTAGTAAAAATATGACATTAAAGTTTTAGCAACTTTGTAAATATATCAATCTAATAAGTCGAATTATTAAATTGTTTATCCATATCAATGTACATAATTGATAGTTGCTACTTATAGAAGATATACTCGCATTATAAGCAATCTTAAAAATATTGAAGAAGTTAAGATAGAAGATCTCAAATTCATATTGTGAAGTTGGGATCTTTTTGTATAATTTTGAGATTGTATTTGATATATAGCGTTCCACAATGATATTCAAACTTATAAAATTTCAATATCGCTGGTATTCATGAAATTGAAACAGTAGATATGTATTGTTATCAATATGTAACTTATATAGATAAGCTAATTATAAGTTAGATTTATATTATGAAATATATCCCAACCGGAACAAAAGTATATTATTCATTTCGGAGAGTTATATGCATAAGTTCAGGTTTTAGTTAGGATATCTATAAATATGAGAATAATAAAACTACATTTACAATATATGTTATAATTTATTTGTGATGGAAGTTTATTGTAAATTATTATAGAATACGGGGGAGTGAGTGCACGTGAAAAGAAAACTACCTATGATAGTGATGTTTATTGGAGACATGAGTCTGCTTTATGTAGCCTTAATTATAATATCAATTTCACCTATGAAAAGCATTATGGAGAATATTGGAGTTTATCCCATTCCTATGTATAATTTTTTAGATGGTGCGCTCAGAGTATTAAGCGCGATAGTCCTATTAACAATAGCCTATGGATATTTTAAGCTTAAAAAATGGGCATACTTAGAAATCATAATTTATAATGTATTTTTTTTAGCAGTATCTATGTTCTTTATAGCCATGAAGACAAGCAATCCATATAATACTCCAAATATTATAGAATCATTGTTAGGACTCATAATTGCATTTCCGTCCAAGAGATATTTTTTTAAAGAGGAATGTGATTCGTAATATATATTGCAAAAATAATCATTCATCATAATTGTAACAATATTACAAGAATTTTAGCCGAAATTGTGAATTGTGCATCGTGAATTGCAACATATATATTGATGCAAAAATAGCACCCTATTTTAATGATGGTGTTTAAGTTAAAATACATACTTCTAACTAACTAGATTATAGGAAAGTTTATGAATACGAACATAGAGAAGGGGATTATATGGAGAAAATATTATTTTTCATTTTTGATGAAATGACAGACTATGAAGTTACATTTATCAGTCATTTACTAAGTTCAGAGGCAGGTAAAGAAATAATTACTATCTCTTATGAAGATAAAATGATTGAAGGACGCTCTGGTTTCTTATATAAACCAGATAAATTAGTTAAAGATGTCTTAAATTATAATGTAGATGGGTTGATAATTACTGGAGGATGGTATGGTGAAGTTAAGCCTGAATTAATAGAGCTTATCAATAAAATATATTTGGAGGGGAAATTAGTAGGCGGTATATGTGGAGCAGGAACCGTTTTTTTAGCAAAGTCTGGAGCTTTAAATAATGTTAAGTATACTACGCCTATTAACCAATGGACACAAAAGCATATTGATATATATGGAAAAAATGACCCATTTCCAAGAGAAAATTTTGTTTCTAAAAGAGTAGTGAGAGATAAAAATGTAATAACTGCTCAGGGAACAGCTTTTATTGACTTTGCAATAGAGATATGTGATTGGTTCAACTTATTTGAAAACCAAGAAGATAAGGATAATTTCGAAAAAGAAGTTAAAGGATTATAAGTGGATAATTTTCGAAAAGAGACTTAATAATTGGAGCATGTCTTACGCAAGTTCCTCAATTAGACTCAATTAAATTAGTTCTCCCGTTCATTACCGTATTAATTTTTTGGATTATGAATTTTAGACTAAGAAAATTGGCAATACTTAAAAAGTATGCTCAGATAAAGCAATAAGTTCTTATCCAATTAGAATCCTTAATAATATTATAAATTAAGGAGAGTATAAGAAATATATGCTTTAAAGTTTATTATATTTTTAAGATAATTTATTTAAAGACGAAGAGGAGAAAAAAATATGCTTGAATATAAATTTGATACGCAATTATTAATCGAAGGAAAAGATCTTTCAGAAGATGAAATAAATGAATATATAACAAAAAACATTGAGGGAGATTCTCTGCTTGCAGTTGGAGATGAGGAATTGATTAAGATTCACTTCCATACAAATACTCCATGGCAGGTACTTAAGTATTGTGCTTCTTTAGGGGAGATATATGATGTTGTCATAGAAAATATGGAGCGACAAGCAAATGGACTCAAAGGCTAAAACAGTGAATTATTGAAATTAAATATAATGCTGAAAAATCGTATTATTCAAAGAAGATGATATGCTCCATTTAAGGTAAACAGATAAAAAATAAAAATCTGTTATTTTAATGGGAGTATTTTTATATCTAAAAATGTGAAGTTTAAAGTTAGTATAGATAAACAACTTAAGAATTTGATTTATAATTTGCAATAAATATAATACTAGAAAGTAGAAACATTTTTATGCAGCAGGCATTGAAAATGAGCTGTTAAAAGATCTTAATCGTAGGTTGTTCAACTAATGCTTGTCACAATGAAATTGGGAGCAAGCATTAGTTGAACAACCTGCAATTTAGCACTTTCAGCGAAATTTTCATAGTCCTGTGAAATAACAATGTTTTTACTTTCGGTGGATTATTGCATAAGTCTAGCTTATATATTGTTTATCTATAATTAAGTTTCTTGTAGGTTAACTTTTTCTACTAATATCAACTAGGAATCCATTTACGGAAAATGTAGAAACACATAAAATATTATTAGAGGTGAGGAATATGAAAAAGTTAAATATAGGAGAATGTATTGCTTATAAGAGGAAAGAGAAGGGAATAACTCAGGAGCAATTAGCAGATTATATTGGAGTTTCTAAAGCATCTGTTTCTAAATGGGAATCTGCATTAAGTTATCCTGATATCTTACTTCTTCCTGAGCTTGCGACTTACTTTAATATTTCGGTTGATGAATTATTAGGATATTCCCCGCAGCTTACAAAAGAAGATATTAAAAAGACTTATAAGGAACTTTCGAATGAATTCGCTATAAAACCATTTGATGAAGTAATAAATAAATGTGAGAAGTTAATAAAAAAATACTATTCCTGCTTTCCTTTTTTGCTTTCAATGATTCAGTTATTAATAAATTATTCTATATTAGCAAAAACTGAGGATATAAAAAAAGAAATTTTTCAGAAATGTATATTATTAAGCAAGAGAATAAAAGAAGAATCAGATAATATTTCTGAAATAAAGAGTTCAAATACAATGGAAGCATTGGCACAAATGTTATTAGGAAATAGTGAAGAAGTTATTCGATTATTGGATAATAAATTAATACCGTATAGTGGTGAGGATGTAATGCTAATTAATGCATACAAGATGCAGGGAGAAATAGATAAAGCAAATGAGGTCAATCAAATACTAGTATTTAATAATGTAATAAACATGTTAAGACTTTTAAACAACTATCTTTCAATAAATATTATGGAGCGAGTTTTGTTTGAAAAAATTTATTCTCAAGGTATTCAGATCATTGAGTCTTTTAATCTTAATGAGATTTTGACAAATGATGTTTTAGGAATTCATATTGTTGCAGCACAAGGTTATTTAATTCACAAAGATAAGGAAAAGGCCATATGTGCTCTGGAGCAGTATGTAAATATTGTCTGCAAAATAAAGTTTCCATTGAAATTTAAAGGAAATGAATATTTTACTAAGGTTGATAAATGGCTTGAGGATAATAGCTATATTGGAACGAGCACTCCTGTAGATGAGACAACAATAAAGAAAAATTTTGCCTCTGCAATTACTGAAAATCCGGCATTTGTATCATTAAGAGAAGATGAAAAGTACAAATTTCTTGTTAAAAAACTGAAGAGAAAGTTGGATGAATAAAATGAATGCAATAAATATAGAGAATCTTAACAAGTCTTATGATGGAAAGACTAATGCTTTGAATGATATAAACTTGAGTATACCAAAAGGCCAGATATTTGGATTTCTTGGACCTAATGGTTCAGGAAAAACTACAACAGTTAGAATTCTTAATGGAATTCTTTCAGCAACATCTGGTCATGCCGAAATTTTAGGGATTCCTGTTTTGGAAAATAATATTGAAATTCATAAATTATGTGGAGTTATGACTGAAAGTTCGAGTTGCTATGAGAATCTCACTGCAAAACAAAACTTAATATTCTTTGGAAAAATGCACGGAGTTAAAGAAAATTTACTCAATGAACGTACTGATTCTATATTAAAAAGATTAGAGCTGCTAGAGGTAAAAGATAAGAAGGTGAAATCTTTTAGTACAGGAATGAGAAAGAGGGTTTCATTAGCTATAGCATTAGTTCATAATCCGAAAATTTTATTTCTTGATGAACCAACGTCTGGTTTAGATCCAGAAAACGCATTAAATGTTACAAAGCTTGTAAAGGAACTTGCAGAAGAAAACGAAGTTACAATATTTCTTTGTACCCATCAATTAAAATATGCTGAAGATATATGTACTCAATATGGTTTTATAAACAATGGGAATATCCTTGGGATAGGCACTTTTGATGAACTTGCTTCAAAGAAAAATGCAAAACTTCAACTAAAAATTAGAGGAAAGAATGTTTCTGATAAATTTGGATTTATCTATGAAGGAAATGATATATATAGCAAACCTATTTCAGGAGACCAAGAGGTAAATACTCTAATACAAAGCATTATGAAAGATGATGGAGAAATTTATGAGGCAATGCAGCAGAAATGGTCTTTGGAACAACTGTATTTCAAATATATAAAAGGTACATCTGATGATGTGTCTTTATAAATCAGGAGCGATTAGAATATGAAGAGTAATGAAAAAGCACTTATATATAAAGACATAAATGAGTTAGTAAGTTCAAAACGAGTAATTCTCCCTATGACTATTGTTCCAATTATCTTGACAATAATAGTGCCTCTTGGAATACTCATAGGTGCAAATTTTATAGGAAGTGACTCAAGCACTATTACAAAAATGGCTCCTCTTATAAGGAAATTACCTTATGAATATACAACATACACTCCAGCTCAATTACTGGTAAAAGTGGCTATAAACTTCATGTTTCCATCATACTTTCTTATAATACCTATAATGTGTTCAGCAGTTATTGGGGCTAGTAGTTTTGTAGGAGAAAAGGAACATAAAACTCTAGAGTCTTTGCTTTATACTCCAACATCAATGGAGCAATTACTTAGAGCTAAAATTCTAGGTGTATTTATTCCATCGTATATTGTGACTTTGATCTCATTTATAGCAATTGGAATAATATTTAATATAGGTGGCTTTATATATTTTGGCGGACTTATCTTTCCAGATATAAAATGGTTGATAATTATACTTTGGCTTTCACCTGCAATTAATTTGCTATCGTTAATACTTACAGTTATGGTGTCAGCAAAGTCGGAAACTTTCCAGGAAGCACAACAAATAAGCGGGCTTCTTGTAATTCCAGTTATTCTTGTATTAATTGGTCAGATGACAGGAGTACTATTACTTAGCAATTTTATAATGATTGTAGCAGGAGGAGTTCTATTAATACTTGATTATGCTCTAATAAAGAGAATTTCTTCAAAGTTCATTCCAGAAAAGTTAATTTAAAATAAGAAAATTTATAAGTTTAGATTCAATAATGAAAGTATTTATTTAAAATTTAATAGAGTGATATCTTGGTGAAAAAATACTGTGATAAAATCTGTTTTTAAACAAATTTCTTGCAGTACTTCTTCACCATTATTTTATTCTATAGGAATTTAGATCGGAGTGAAATCTATGAATAACTTTTAAAAGTATAAGAAATACATAATCTAATAAGGAGATTTTCTTGTAAATTAATGTGATGTTTTAAATTTGTGTTATAATATGGTAAGGTTTCAAAATGTTATATAAAGTTTGGACAGACTTATGTTATAATGAGTGGAGTTGTTAATTATGATATTTGAAGACAAAAAAGTAAAATTGAAAAATGGAGAAGAATGCATATTAAGAAGTCCTGATGTAAAGGATGCAGAGAAATTAATTGATTACTTAAGAAAGGCATCATCAGAAACAGACTATATGCTTAGGTATACAGAAGAAATTACTATGACTATAGAAGATGAAGAAAAATTCATCAATGACATTAATGAAAGTAATAAGGATGTAATGATTTCAGCATTTATTGATGATAAACTTGTTGGAAATTCAAGTATATGTATTATTGGAAATATGATTAAAGTTTCACACAGAGCAAATTTTGGAATAGCAGTTATCAAAGAAGCTTGGAATCTTGGTATTGGAAAAGCTTTGTTAACTGAAATCTTAAAATATGCAAAAAAAGTAGGATTTGAACAAGTTGAATTAGAGGTAGCAAGTGATAACTATAAGGCAATAAACTTATATGAAGAATTTGGTTTTAAAAAGTATGGGACAAGAAGCAACTCTTTTAAATTAAAAGATGGATCATATTACACAGAATATTTAATGATGAAAAATTTATAGGTATTCAAGATTTAATATTATTCGCTTATTCTTAATAAAGCGTTATTTTTGTTGTGTGTGTATTTTAAGTTATATAATAAAAAAATGAAATTGTAGTTTTTGTTTAGATAAAATTCTGCTAGGCACAGTGGTGTAATGTTACAGAATCTGGGGTTAATAGAAAAATATTAGAAGCTTTACTAACAAACTAAATAGAAGATGAAATCTATAATTTATTTACATTCAAATTATAAAGATAACTTAGAGATTTATTTGAGATTAAATCAATATTATTTATAGTTTATTGTTTAATTATATTAATGAAAATAGATTGATATTTGCAAAATAATAAAGGAATTTGACTACTTATGTAGAATTATTAATATTATTAAGAAGATAGTATAGGTGAATATAAATATTTGAGGAGGATTATAATGGGATATAAAGAACATTTAACTGAAAATTTAACGGACGAGGAAATTTTAAAGGCATTTTCTATTGTTTTGCCATATCTTAACGATCTATCAAGAGATGATACAGCATTTGGATTAACAGATACTGAAAAATATATCGAATATGAAGATCCTAAGGAATTTCAGTTGCAACTTAGAGCTGGCTCTGAACCATTAGATGTTATAAAAGATTCTTTAAGAAGTGGAAGACTTGAAAAAGGTGATACAAATGTATCTGGCAAAGAAATAAAAGTTATATCAATACCTATTAGAAATTCAAAAGGGAAGATTATTGGAACAATTAGCGATGGAATTGATTTAGATGATACTACTAGATTGGTAAATAGTGTTTCGGAAATATCAGAATCATTAGATCAAGTTTCTACAAGTGTTAGTGAATTAGCTAATTCGGCCTCAAATTTTGCTCTAACTGGACAAAAGACTCTAAAGCAGGCTCAAGATGTTATGGAGACTTCAAAGAAAACATCAGATGCTATAGAAATTATTAAGAGTATCGCTGATCAAACAAATTTACTAGGATTAAATGCAGCTATTGAATCTGCAAGAGCTGGTGAGCATGGAAAAGGATTTAATGTTGTATCAACAGAAATCAGAAAGCTTGCAAGCCAAAGTAAAGAATCAACTAGAACAATAAATGATATTGTTATTAATATGAATCAGTCAATAAATACTATAATTGGAGCTGTAAATGAATCAGCATCAGAAAGTGAAGAACAAGCAGCAGCTATTGAAGAAATAAGTGCTACTATTGAAAGTATAAATGCTAATTTAAAAAGATTAAATGAATTTATTGAAAGATTTGCATAATTTTAAGCAACAATAATAAATAATATAGATATTAAAATATCGCGGTATTCATATGAATTTGCGATATTTTTTATTTAGGAATTTTATAATATATAGATACCTAAATTTAAAACTGCATTTATGTGATAACTTACCGAAATCATAAATATTTTGATTCCGAAAAGCTATGAAAATATCGCTGAAGCTTCTAAGCAACAGGTTGTATCCACTTTAGCATGCTCCAACTTTCCTAGGGAAGCTCGACTCATTACATTCACTGAGGAAGTTCGAGAACCCAAAATAAAATTTTGGACTCTCACTTCACAAGCTAAAATGGAACAACCTACAGCTAAGAACCTTTAACAGCTCATTTTCAAATGTTTTCTACACAAATATATTTATGATTTCTAGTGAAGATACGAACTTAAAGTTTTAGAAACCTTGTAAATATGTTCATCTAATAAATAAAATTCCTAAGTTGTTTATCTGTATATACGCTGAAATAATAAATTTGCACTTGAACTCTAGCAAGTCAAATGCTTAAGTAAACATAGAATGTAGAAAATTAATTACAATATATATATGGAAGGAGATAGTTATGAATTTTTATATTTTTACTTTAGCTATATGTTCAATAATATTTTTAATATATGCTCTTAACGGAGTATTTTACATATTTAAAAAACCAGAAGCTATAATTAATAAAAAATTATCGAAAACAGAAAAGATATATGAAATTACAAATGTTAATGAGTACTTGAGTAATTTAGGAAAATTAAATTTATATTCAGCTATTATCCTCTATGCAGGCGTCTTAATTTCACTTTATGCTGATAAATATAGATATCAGATTTCAATGTACATATATATCGTAATTTACTTTGCCTATTTTTATTTGATAAGAAGTAAAATTGTGAGAAAGATAGAAAAATATTTAATTCGCAAGGATACTAAAGATTAAAATAAATGCGCTACTGATCAAAAAAATATTCTTGACCAGTAGTAATTAAGTATTTTTGAAGAATAAACATTAAATAGAAAGTGCGCATAGTTTTGCACAGATATTGTATAAAAAGTTCACACTTATTTTTGGAAATAAATATAAGTGTGAACTTTTTCGCTTTTTTATGTTTTAATTTTTGAAAAAATTTTCTTAACATAAAATCGTCAAAGTGTCTTAATAAGGCAAAATTTGTTTTTTAACGACATTAATTGTTTAAAAGTTATTTTTAATTCTTAGAAATATGAATTTGGCATATGTTTTGCTTATTAAATAAAGTGTAGTAACAAAGCAAGCTTGTTTGTTAAATATTAAACATAGGGAGGCAAAAAAATGATAAAAGGATTATCTAAATTTTTTACAGCTATTGTTCAAAAATTTCTTCCAGACCCACTTGTTTTTGCAATGATTTTAACATTGATTATGTTTATTTCAGGTATTATATTTACTGGCCATACTCCAATTGATATGATAGGATTTTGGGGTAAGAGTTTTTGGAATCTTCTAGCATTTGGTATGCAAATGGCGTTAATTTTAGTCACTGGTAATGCATTGGCTAGTTCACCACCTGTTAAACGTATTCTGCAAAAGATTGCAGGAGTGCCTAAAACACCAGCTCAAGCTATTATGCTTGTTACATTTGTTGCAGCGGTTGCTAATATTATTAATTGGGGATTTGGTCTAATTGTTGGTGCTTTACTTGCAAAAGAAGTTGCCAAAAAGGTGCGACATACAGATTATCGTTTATTGATCGCGTGTGCCTATATTGGTTTTATGACTTGGCATGGAGGCTTATCTGGTTCAATTCCACTTTTGGCAGCAACTAAAGGGAATCCAATGGAAGCGACAATCGGATTAATTCCGCTAGGTGATACTATTTTTGCTCCGTTTAATATCTTTATAACTGTTGCTTTAATAATAATATTACCTTTAATGACAAGAATGATGATGCCTAAAGATGAGGATGTTGTGGAGATTGACCCAGCATTATTAGCAGCAGAGGCAGCAAATGAGACTAGTACTGATACTATAACTGAAAAAACATTTGCAGTACGCGTTGAAAACAGCAGAATTATTGCATGGCTAATTGGTATTCTTGGGGTTTGCTATATGGTTTATTACTTCATGAATGGTGGTTCTATGGATGTAAACGCTGTAAATATGATTATGTTCTTTGCAGGTATCATTCTTCATGGTAGTCCTGTATCTTATATGCAGGCTATAGTTGATGGAGCAAAAGGAACAGCTGGTATAATGGTACAATTTCCTTTCTATGCGGGTATACAAGGCATGATGGATTTGTCAGGATTAGGTGGAATGATTACAAGTGGCTTTGTTAGTATATCAAATACTCATACATTCCCAATTTTTGCGTTTTTAAGTTCAGGAATAATTAACTTCTTTGTTCCATCTGGTGGTGGACATTGGGTTGTACAAGGGCCATTTATAATGCCAGCTGCGCAAGCACTTGGTGCAGATATGGGGAAAGCAGCTATGGCAATTGCATATGGTGAGGCTTGGATGAATATGGCGCAACCATTCTGGGCACTACCAGCTTTAGCTATAGCAGGTCTTAAAGTTCGTGATATTATGGGATTTTGTGTAACAACCTTAATTGTAGGTGCTTTAATATTTGGTGTTGGATTAGCTTTATTTTAACAATTGAAAGAAGTAAAAAAGTACGTTTAAATCTAGCCCTTATAACTTATTTGATACTTGCGGATTTTATACGTATTTTTATCAGTTAATAGTATCAGACTATAGTCTGAAATCTGCAAGGTTAAAGTTTGATTATACTAACATTATTATATGGAAAATTAAATATATGGAGAGAAAGGATGATAAAAATGGATATAAAGAATATAGCAGTATTAGGTACCGGAACTATGGGACATGGTATAGCATTATTTTCTGCCAAGGCTGGGTTAAATGTAGTTATGTATGGTAGGTCAGATGCAAGTTTAGAACGAGGCTTTAATAGTATAAAGGCTAGTTTAAATCTTTTGAAAGCTGAAGGAAAGTTAGAAGATAGTGGGTATAAAGAAATCCTAAATAAAATAAAAGGAGTTAAAAGTATTGAAGAAGCTACTAAAAATGTTGACCTTATAATAGAATCGTTGGCAGAAGATTTAGAGCTTAAACAAGAAATATTTAAGCAATTAGATGAGCTTTGTCCACCAAGTGTAATTTTAGCAACTAATACGTCAGGATTAAGTCCAACAGATATAGCTAAATATACAAAAAATCCAGAGAGAATAGCAGTTGCGCATTTTTGGAATCCACCACAATTAATTCCTTTAGTTGAAGTAGTTCCAGGAGAAAAAACATCAGAGGATACAATAGTAAAAGTTATGAAATGGGTTGATTTTATAGGAAAAAAATCTGTTCGTATGGAAAAGGAATGTTTGGGGTTTATAGGAAATCGCCTACAATTAGCGTTGCTTAGAGAAGCTTTATATATAGTAGAAAAAGGCTGGGCAAAGCCTGAGGAAGTAGATAAAGCCATGGAGTATGGTCATGGAAGAAGGCTTCCTGTTACTGGACCATTATGTAGTGCAGATTTAGGAGGTTTAGATATATTCAATAATATTTCTTCATACTTATTTAAAGATTTATGCAGTTATACTGAGCCATCTAAGTTAATGCAGTATATGGTTGAATCAGGGAACTCAGGAAAGAAGAGTAAACAAGGATTCTATAATTGGTCACCAGAATTTATAGAAAGTAAAGAAAAAGAGCGTGCGGAAGTGCTTTTATATTTCTTAGATAGAGATGCTAAAAAATAAGCTGAAGTAATTAAGGCTATTGAATAAATAAAGTAAGATAAAGTGGGAGGGATTAATTATGAAGTCAAAAGTAATCTCTATAGAACAATCGGTTGATTTAATAAAAAATGGAGCTACTGTTGCAGTAGGTGGATTTGTTGGATGTGCCCATCCAGAACAAATTACATTAGAAATAGAAAAACAATATTTAAAAAGGCATGTTCCTAACAATTTAACATTAGTTTTTGCAGCTGGTCAAGGTGATGGTAAAGATAGAGGATTAAATCACCTTGGTTATGAGGGGTTAGTTCACAGAATAATAGGGGGACATTGGGCATTGACACCAAAGCTTCAAAAACTAGCTTTAGAAAATAAAGTAGAAGCATATAATTTACCTCAAGGAGTTATATCACATTTGTATAGAGACATTGCAGCTGGAAAGCCGGGAACAATTACTCATGTTGGATTGAAAACATTTATAGATCCTAGAATTGAAGGTGGTAAACTTAATGAAATTACAAAAGAGGATATTGTAAAAGTAGTTAATATTGAAGAGAAGGAATATTTGCTATATAAAGCGTTTCCGATAGATGTTGTACTTTTAAGGGCTACTTATGCAGATGAAGACGGAAATGCAACAATGGAAAAAGAGGCTTTAACACTTGATGCAACAGCAATGGCTCAAGCTGCTAAAAATTCAGGGGGGATAGTAATACTACAAGTTGAAAAGGTTGTAACTAAAGGTTCACTTGATCCAAGAAAAGTTAAAATCCCAGGAATATATGTTGATGCTATAGTTGTTGCATCAACAGAAAACCAAATGCAAACTTTTAGTGAAAACTTTAATCCAGCATATTGTGGAGATACTAAGGTACCAGTGGATTCAATAGAACCATTACCACTTAATGAAAGGAAGGTAATAGCAAGAAGATGTGCTAAGGAACTAGTACCAAATGCTGTTACTAATTTAGGTATTGGCATACCAGAAGGAATAGCTATAGTTGCTAATGAAGAAGGTATTGCAGATCAAATGACTTTAACTGTAGAGCCAGGTGGAGTAGGTGGCGTACCAGCAGGTGGACTAAGTTTTGGAGCTTCAACAAATCCGGTTTGCATACTGGACCAATCCAGCCAATTTGATTTTTATGATGGAGGCGGTCTTGATGTAGCTTTCTTGGGATTAGCACAATGTGACAAATCGGGTAATATAAATGTTAGTAAGTTTGGACCTAAGATTGCAGGTTGTGGTGGGTTTATTAATATAACTCAAAATGCTAAGAAGTTAATATATTGTGGCACATTTACAGCTGGTGGTTTAAAAGTAAAAATTGGAGAAGGTAAATTAATAATAGAAAATGAAGGTAAGGCTAAGAAATTTGTGGATGCTGTCGAGCAAATTACTTTTAGTGGTGAATATGCATCAAGTATTGGACAAACTGTCCTTTATGTTACAGAAAGAGCCGTATTTAAGTTAACTAAAGAGGGGTTACTTTTAGAAGAAATAGCTCCAGGAATAAATTTAGAAAAGGATATTCTAGATAATATGGATTTTAAGCCAATAATATCTCCTGAATTAAAGCTTATGGATGAAAATATGTTTAAATAGTTGATTTAATAAGTTCTTAATTGCAATTCGAAGAATATACCTTGTCCATAAATACCCTGCTAAGTAGATTTCAACACAAACGCTTACTTAGTGGGGTAATCTAATTATTATGCCGCAAGGATTTGCACTTGCTTGACACGAAAATGTAGAAATATCATAATTATAAATGAGATATATGTATAAAATATTAATATTTATGGGGGTATCCTGATGAGGCTTCTTAGTATGCGTTATAAGCTTATAATTATTCTTGCACTTGCGGTGGTAGTACCGCTTATTGGAAGTGGCTATATACTAATTTATAGTGCGGAAAAAGCTATGAATTCAGAGAAGGAAAGCAAGCTCTATGGAATAGCAAGAACTTTAGATGCTAGTATGGAAGGTGATTTTGAATCCTTATTATCTATAGAAGCTAAGAGTGCTTCGCATGACGAAAAGGTACGACTACTTAATCAAAGACTATCAGGAGTTACGGAAAAAATTGTTTCGGGAAATCCCGGAGTAGGAGCTGGGTATTATTCTAAAGATCTCGATTGTATTATTACATATGGACCAGGTTCTGAATATGACACTACGGTTGGACAATCAATAAGTCAAGAACATTTGGGCCGGGAAGTAATGGAAAAGGGGATACCTTTGACTGCAAGTGGTAAGATGGTTAGAGGAAATATTCTAAATGCCATGGTTCCGATCATTCGAAATAATAATGTAATCGGATACGTATGGGCTAATGAAATGACTGAAAGCATAGAGCGTCAAATAAATGAGATGGAAATTGTGATGTACGAAGGGTTGGCTATTGCTTTAGTTGTTGGGCTAAGTATAAGTATGACTTTAGCAAATAGAGTTTCTAATTCCGTTAATGGTATTATTAAAGGACTATCTAGTTTGGGCAATGATTTAAGTCAACGATTGCCAGAAATTAATGGTGAATTTGGAAAGATTGCTTCTGCCATTAATGGAATGGCTCAAAGTCTAATGAATACACGTTCACATACAGAAATTATTATGGAGAGTATGGTAGATGGAATTATTACAATTGATAATGATGAAAAGATAACAGAGATAAACGCTGCTGCTTGGTCTATTATGGGATTAAATAAAGATGTGATTGGAGTTAATTATAAAGATCTATTCTCCGGGAATGCTAAAGTTCTTGACATAGTGCTAGAAACTTTACGTGTCGGTAAAAAAATTATGGGATATGAAGCAGAATTTACTCGTTCGGACGGTGCAATTATTCCAATTAGTGTCAGCACATCTATGCTATGTAATAATAATAATGTATTGGGTGTAGTTTTAGTTTTCAAAGATTTATCAGAGCATAAGGCTTTTGAGGATTATGTAAGGAGATTAGATCGTCTTGCCGCAGTTGGAGAGCTTGCTGCCGGTGTAGCTCATGAAATACGTAATCCTCTATCAGCTATTTCAGGGAGTGTGCAAATTTTGGTGGATGAATTGCCAAAGGATAATTCGACACGGATTTTTGGAAACGTTGTATTGAAAGAGGTTGATCGTCTTAACGGCGTTATTGAAGATCTCTTGTATTTTGCTAAACCTTCAAAACACTATGTGACATCAATCAATATCAACGAACTTGTGGAAAATTCTCTTTTTTTACTTTTACCGAGTATAAAAAAGGAGATTGTTGTTTTAGAAACACATTTTGATCAATCAATTGAAGCTATTTCAGTTGATGCTCAGCTTATTAAACAAGTTTTAGTTAACCTATTACTAAATGCGACACAAGCTATGCCTCAAGAAAACGGAAAAATTACAGTTACAACACAAAGGGTGATTAAAGGGATTGAGATTATCATAGAAGACAATGGAAAAGGGATTGATCAGGAAAGTTTACCTAGGATTTTTGATCCTTTTTTTACTACAAAGGATACAGGTACGGGACTAGGACTTGCTGTTAGTAACAAAATCATAGAAATTCACCAAGGATACATTCGAGCCGAAAGTATAGTTGGTATTGGAAGTACATTTACAATATACTTGCCTTATGAAAGTGGAATTAAGGAAGTATAGTGTAAATTTAAATATAGAAAAATATATTAAATACAATTTAAGACTTGTAATCTTAAAAATAGATAAAATTATGTTGCATAACAGAGCACGTTAATATTAATAGTATGACAAGCTAATGCTATTAATATTGCACTGATGGTAAAGTAGCTCAAAATAAATAGAGTTCACAAAAAATAATCTCACTCTTTAATGTCGCTTTTTGGTATAGGGATTTCAACTGTAATATAAAATTTTAAAAGTATCATTTGAAATACAAAAAATGTCTGAAGTATTTATGCATTAAGAAAAGTAATTTATTACGTTATATTAATTATAAAAAGATGGGATGATTTTATGAAAAGTATTAAGACTTTACTCACGGTTGTTAGTATAATTATTATTTGTTTATCTATGACCGTACTGGAGGTTACAAGTTATATAGAAACGAAACAGATGGTTGAAACAGAAGTGAAGACAAGCATGACTTCTACCACTCAATCAACAGCTAAAGAAATTGGATTGTGGCTTGATATTAGAAAGTCGGAGATGGAAAGTATTGCAAGTTGCCCAGTTTTTGTGAATGGGAGTAGGCAGGATATAATAGATTATATGTCTTCTGAAACAAGTCGTCTTCCTCTATATAGTGCATTTTGGCTTTCAGATGCTAATGGAGATTGGTATTCGGCTACAGGTACAACAGGGAGCATAAGCGAAAGACCTTATTATAAAGAATTACTAGCTACAGGAAAAACAGTGATATCAGATCCTTTACTTGGTAAGGCAGATGGAAAAATGGCTGTAGTTGTTGCTGTTCCGATAAAGGTTAATGGTACTATTAAAGCTATCTGGGGTGGTAATGTAAAACTTGATGAATTAGTACAATACATATCTTCTATAAAAGTAAAACAAAATGGTTATGCTTCACTTAATTTAACAGATGGAACAGTAATTGCAAATCCTAATAAAGATTTAATTCTTAAATATAATCCATTAAAAGATGAGAAAATCGAACCAAAACTAAAAGAAATATATGAAAATATGTTCAAAGGTGAAACTAATGTTGAATATTATGGCTTTAATAAGCAATATATATCATATAAGCCTGTTTCAGGAATTAATTGGACAGTTAGTCTGATAGTGTCTAAAAGTGAATTTACTGGACCACTTACACAACAAATTTATAAATCAGCTTTAACTTTAATAATCACTTTAGTAATAGTAATAATTTTATTTCTATTTATGTTAAATAAAATTCTAAAACCATTAAAGGCTATAGAAGATATGGCGTTATGTATCTCAGATGGTGATCTTAGTGTTGCAAAGGTGAGAGTTAATTCAAAAAATGAATTTGGCAGACTCGCTAAAACTTTTGAAAATATGATAATAAATTTGAGAGGATTAATTGAACAAGTTTCAATATCATCTGATAATGTAGCAACTGCCTCAAAGCTGTTAACTGAAAGTTCTGAGCAAACTTCGGATGCATCAAATCATATAGCAACAACTATTATGAATATATCAGAAGGTGCTAATAAACAAATGGAAGTTGTAAATGAAACTTCTTCTGAAATTAAAGAGATGGATAAAAAAATAAAGAATATGGCAGAGAACACAGATAGCATGATAGAAACAGTAGGAGAAACTGCAAATGCTGCACAATTAGGAAGTAAAGCTGTTAGTGAAGTAATTGTCCAGATGGCTAAGATTGAAAAAGCTGTTAACAGCTCAGCAAATGTAGTTGAAATATTAGGTGAAAGCTCAAAGGAAATAGGACAGATAGTAGATACAATATCTACTATAGCTAAACAAACAAATCTTTTGGCACTAAATGCAGCAATAGAAGCAGCATGCGCAGGAGAAGCAGGAAAAGGATTTGCCGTAGTGGCAGAAGAAGTACGAAAACTTTCTGAGGAGTCTAGTATAGCATCAATGCGGATAGCAAAACTTATTGGCGATATTCAAAGAGAAACTGACGATGTTATAATTGTAATGAAAGAAGGAACTCAAGAAGTAAAAAATGGAACTGATGTTGTAAATTCAACAGGTAAGGCATTTAGTCAAATATCACAGGCAGTTGAGTGTGTAGCAGCCCAAGTAAGAAGTGTATCTGAGACGGTAGGACAAATATCATCAAACAGTAATAAGATTGTTACTTCAATCCATAAGATAGAAAAAATTGGGGGTGACACTGCAGAGAAAACACAAACAGTAACTGCAACAACGGAAGAACAATCTGCATCAATGTATGAAATTGCTGGATCAAGCCAGAACTTACTAAAACTATCTGAAGACTTGCATGAAGCTATAAGTAAATTTAAATTATAGATACTTTTCTTTTAAAAATGAAAAGTTTTTTGTGAAAAGTTTATTATTATATTCAACTAAATTCCATATTTGATTTAAATATGGAATTTGGTTGAATATTGATATATACTGTAAAATGTTGTATAACTAAAGTAGATTAATAATTATGTTTATAAAAAGAAAGGCTGATTACAATATGACAGAAAGTGTTCGTGTTTTAGTAGCTGATGATGAGCTAAGCTTGAGAATGGTACTTCAAACAGCATTAAATAAGGCTGGATATGAAGTAGATACTGTTAAAAATGGAAAAGAGGCACTTTGTATGGCGCAGGAAAATCACTATGATGTCGCTATCCTTGATATCCGTATGCCAGAAGTGGATGGGTTGCAGGCATTTTATGAAATTCATAAAATTAAGCCTAGCTTGCCAATTATTCTTATGACTGCATTTGGAAGTTCGGAAACTGCAGTTAATGCTATGAAACACGGTGCTTATGACTATATATTAAAGCCTTTTAACCTTGATGAAGTTAAAATTATTGTAAGTAGAGCTATTCGCATGCAACAATTGACTAAAGAAGTTGTATACCTTACGCAGGAAGTACAAGAAAT
This sequence comes from Clostridium beijerinckii, assembly GCF_018223745.1. Lineage (NCBI taxonomy): Bacteria > Bacillati > Bacillota > Clostridia > Eubacteriales > Clostridiaceae > Clostridium > Clostridium beijerinckii. The sequence goes on along the minus strand of NZ_CP073653.1, from coordinate 4,238,240 downwards.
GGGAATGACAGCAATGACCCCAGGTAAAATTGTTGGGGAAAGCTCTAAAATCCAAGAAGTATATAAAATAATTGGACGAGTAGCGAATTCAAAAGCTACGGTATTGCTAACAGGCGAAAGTGGGACAGGTAAAGGAATGGTTGCTAAGGCTATTCACTATGCGAGTGACAGGAGAGAAAAGCCATTCATTCAAGTGAATTGTGGTTCGATTCCAGAAGGTTTATTAGAGAGTGAGATATTTGGACATGAGAAGGGAGCATTTACAAGTGCATTTTTTCAAAAACCAGGGAAATTTGAACTGGCTGAAGGAGGGACACTTTTTTTAGATGAGATTGCGGAGATGAGTCCAAATCTTCAGGTAAAACTTCTTAGGGTGTTGCAAGAAAAAGAGTTTGAACGTGTTGGTGGTACAAAAACATTTCATACAAATGTACGTATTATTGCAGCAACAAACCGTGATCTGAATAAAGAGATATCTGAAAAGTCTTTTCGGAAGGATCTATATTATCGACTTAATGTTGTTTCAATATGTTTACCTCCACTTTGCGAAAGGGGAGAAGATATTGTTTTACTAGCTGATTACTTTTTAAAACGTTTTTCTGTAGAAGTAGGACGGAATGGTATGTTTTTCGCTCCAGAGGTTTTGGATATTTTTCGTAACTATTCTTGGCCAGGAAATATCAGGGAATTAGAAAATGCAGTAGAACACGCTATTATTATGAGCAACACCCGTGTTATTTTGCCGGAAAATCTTCCACTTAGCATAAAAGTAGAAGATGTAGAAGCGGATGGTACCATTATTCTGGGAGATGATTCTTTCAAACCTTTGCGAGAAGTATTGCTAGAAGTTGAAAAGCGTCATATATCCGAAGCTATAGAACGAACAGGTGGAAACCGCACACAGGCTGCAAAGCTCCTTCAGATTTCACGGAGAGCCCTTCTGTATAAAATTAATGAGAATAATATCGATTAAATCATTATATGTAAACATGGATTGAGTTCGCGTTAATAAATAATTCTTTTTTGGATTTTAAGGGCCATGCCTCGCCTACATTATGAATCCCACGAAAATCTAAAATTGAACTGCCCCCTGTCAAGTAGACAGATGAAAAAACAAAAAATTATGAAACCAAGGTCTGATTTCGATATTCAATTGGAGTCAGACCTTTTAAGTTTTTCTGTAGTCTTTTTGTATTATAGAAAACTATGTATTCATCAATTGCTTGTCTCAATTCTTCATATGTATAAAATTTTTGCAAATAGTACATCTCACATTTTAGAGTTCCCCAAAAACCTTCCATTGGTCCGTTGTCGATACATCTGCTGACACGTGACATGCTTTGAGTTGCTTTGATTTTATCAAGTTTAGCTTTGAAAGTCCTATTAGTATACTGAAATCCTCTGTCACTATGAAACAGTGGCTTTGCAGTCGGATTAGCACTTACTGCTAAATCAAATATTGCGCTAAGGTAAGCCTTTTTACCATTAAGTAGTTTAAATTCAGTAACATCTGTTAACCATTTTTCATTTGGTTTCTTTGCATAAAATTCTCTATTTAATTTGTTTTCTGCTGTAATTTGTGGAGTACTTTGAATATAATGCTTTCTCTTTTTTCTTATAACTGATCTCATGTTAATAGATTTCATTAATCTATAAATTCGTTTATGATTATACTGTTTATCCAGGAGTCTATTTATATTCATTGTTATCCGACGGTATCCATAGATACCGTTTACATCTTCATAAAGCTTAACAATCTCTTTTAGTATTATTGAATTTTCCTTATCTAATTCAGTCTCTGAACGGTTAATCCATTTGTAGTAAGATGATCGTGCAATCCCAGCTAAATTGCATAGATCAGCTATTGGATAGCCATTTTTTTCATGTAATTCTTTTATAGAAATATATTTATATTCTTGGAGTCTTTTAGTGCTTATCGCCTTCTTTCTACTTCTTTCAATTTTTTTAAGAAATCAATCTCCATCTTTAAACGTCTATTTTCTGCTTCAATAAGTTTTAATTGTGCGGATAATTTATCAGACTCAGTAATCTCATCAGTATCTTTACGCTTACCGCGACGATCTATTAGCTCTTCATATCCATTAGCTTTGTATTTTCTTACCCAGGTATAAACTTGTTGATAAGAAACATTAAATTTATCAGCAGTAGCTTGATAATCATCATTATTCGAAATGCAGAATGCAACAATCTCAATTCTTTCTTCATAAGTAGTCTTTCTTCCATTAGTCATAATTCTATCCCCTTGCTTATTATGAGATTTAATTGTTTTATGACCATTATACTTCTTAATCCAATCGCTGAGAACACGAGGAGATGAAATTTCATATGTGCAGCATATATTTCTTAAAGAGCCTTTTCCAGCTAGATAATCTTTAACTGCATTAAGTTTAAGCGAATCGCAATAATATTTGTTTTTTGTAGAAACTATTAAATTTGCTTCACCAACATCATTATATATTTTCAACCAGTCATAAAATGTGGCACTATGAATTCCCATCTCATCGCATATCTGTATAACTGCTTTTTCTCCTGATAGGTATTCTTTAATTCCTTTCAATTTCTCTTCCAGAGAACATTTCGTTTTTCTTGACATTAAAATACTCCCTTTATAGAAACAGTTTTATTATTTTAACTGTTTACTATAAAGGGAGCATATCAAATTTGGATTTTCGTGGGTCTTTTATTTTGTATATTTAGAATTATTAATAGTGAATCGCGTTATAAGTAACATAGAATATTTTAATTGATAGAAAGCAGTAAATTAGAAAGAAAATAAAAATACCTACAAGATATCGCTAATATATTTAATTTTTAAGAAATAATTGTTAGCAAATTTATTCATGGTTGAGAAGATGCAATATATGTGTTAATTGGGCAATGTTTATGAAATTTCTTCTACTAATCTATGAGTTCGTTCAAAATAAGTATTAAATTTTGTTGGGTTCATCATATAAGTTAAAATTATCGATACTATGCATAAACCTCCAACAATTATAAAGGTAGGTATAAAGCCTCCTGCTAATGTTGCAATGAACGAACCCGAAAGAGCTCCAAAACCAAATCCTTGATATATAATTCCATAGTTTTTAGTTTGATTTTTAGAACCGAAGAAATCACCTACGATAGTAGGAAATACTGTAATATTTCCGCCGAAGCAAAATGCAATTGAAGCAACACATATAAAGAAAATTATAAAATCTAAATGTACAAAGCTTAAAACAAATACTGAAGCAGTTGTAACAGTAAGGGTAAAAATTAGTACGTTTAATCTGCCAAGTTTATCTGATAAAGCTCCTAATATAATTCTTCCAGCTGTATTAAAGATTGCAACCATAGCTACTGCATTTGCTGCCACAGCAGGTGTAAGTCCAGCTAATTGAACACCGATATCTTTAACAATTCCTATTAAATAAAGACCGCTCATGCAAGATGTGAAGAATATTAAAAATAAAAAGTACGCATCTTTAGTCTTAAGCATTTCTTTTACTGAAAAATCTTTTTCATTTGAATTATTATTAGTGTTATTAATAATAGAACTTACTATTGGAGCATCTTTTAATAACTGGGCACCAATAACAACCAATATCATAGCTATAATTCCCCAATATAAAAATGCTTCTGAAACACCATTACTATATATTAAACTTCCATTAATATATTTAAATATTAAACTTCCAGTTCCATAGGCTCCAACTGATATTCCTGAGATAAGTCCTTTTTTTTCTGGAAACCACTTAATACAATTTGAAAGTGATGTAAGATATGCAATACCATCTGCGGCTCCAACTATTATGCCAGCTGTAACATATAACATTGTTAGTGAAGTTACTTTAGATGTTAATATTAGACCAATCCCTAAGATTAAACCTGAAATTGATATAAGTTTTCTAATTCCTAGTTTTTCTTGAAGTTTACCTCCAGCTAATGTAGCGAATGCTAAAGCAAAACTAGTTATAGAGAAAGTAATAGTTACTTTATTTAACTGCCATCCAAATTTGTCTACTAGAGGCTGATTAAATAAACTCCAAGTATAAATTGTTCCGAGTCCCAATTGGGCAATTACTGTACCTAAAACTATTAACCAACGGTTTTCATGTTTTTCATTCATATCGTTCATCGCTCCTTAATTAATATATTAACAAGTAGATTTTAGAAGGTATTTACAACACTATTGAAATTTAACTTTTTATGTTGTCTGTTTCATTACCATCATTATAAATCGGTGTAATATAAAATTATTCTTTATTGAACGAAATGCATAGAAAATTACATAGAATACATTTATATATTCATAAGCTGTTTAAACTCTTTTATGTTACTTCTGCTTACAGGTATTTGATAATCTATATCTTGAAGTTTTAAATTATAAGTATTATTAAACCAAGGTATTATTTCTCTTATTTTATTTATATTAACAATATAAGATCTATGGCATCTAAAGAAAATATCTTTTGGCAGGCTGTCATAAAATTCAGCTATACCTAAGCTTACTGAATACTCGTCTTTCTTCGTAAAAACATGGGTTATTCTTTCTTCAGCAACGCAGTAATATATATCATCTATATTTACTACAATTATTTTTTCGTTTTTCCATAAATTTATCTTATTTTGTATGTTAACTTTATTTAAGTTGTTTTCTTTATATTTATTAAGGTCCTCCAATTTTTTTAGCATAGATACAATTCTGGATTCTGAATAAGGCTTTAGTATATAGTCAAAAGCTTCTATTTCGAAAGCTTCTGCCGCATGTTCCTTGTAGGCTGTTATAAAAACTATATATGGTTTTTTAGAAAACTTGCTTATACTTTTAGCAAGTAACACACCATCCAATGAGGGGATATTTATATCCATGAATATAACATCAACTTCGTTATTTTGGATAAATTTAAGTACATCTATTCCGTCCTCAAATTCATCTATTATTTCTATATTGCTATAATTTGTAATAAAATATTTAAGCTCTTCTCGTGCTAAAAACTCATCTTCAACTATTATAGCTTTCATATGATCACCTTCTCTTTATGTAAAATTCTATTTTAGTTCCCTTTTCTAATCTTTCTATAATAAGTCCTTCCCCATAAATAAGTTTAATTCTTAAATGTACATTGTAAAGTCCTATTTTATTTTCAGGCACTGCATCTTTATATATATTTTTAATTGCCTCTTCACTTATGCCAACACCACTATCTATTATAGAGATTTTTACTTTTTCACCTCTATCCTTTACAATTATTTTTACTGTGCCCGCTCCCTTATCTTTTAAAATACCATGAATTATAGCATTTTCTACTAGAGGCTGTATTGTAAGACTTGGTATATCGATATCTACATTATCTACATCATAGACTATATTTAATTTATTTCCAAATCTCGCCTTCTCAATTTCTATATAATCTTTAACTTGTTTTAATTCTTTCTTAATATCTATAAATTCACTGTTTATCTCTAAATTATATCTCAAATAACTAGCTAGGTTTATTATAAGTTCTCTTGCTTTATTTGGATCTATTCTAATAAAGGAAGTTATAGCGTTTAGGGCATTAAATAAAAAGTGTGGGTTTATCTGCCTCTGAAGAGCTTTAAGCTCTGCTTTATTAGCCATTGTTTTCATTTGTTCAACCTTTGATACTTCCATTAATGTTGATATAATTTGAGAAAGTCCAACAGCAAGAGCTTGTAGAGAATAAGTTATTCTATGAGAGGTTTTATAATATATTTTTAAGGCTCCTATAACTTCGTTCTTCACTTTAAGAGGTATTATAATTGCAGACTTTAACATTAAGCTTTTATCTTGCAGTCCATTATTTCTTATAATTATTTTATCGCTATTTATTGCCTCTTTAGTTACTTCAGTTATTATTTCGTGTCCAATGTTGTAATATTCTTTTCCAACTCCGATATAAGCTAATATATTTTTTGTATCAGTTATTGATACTGCGTCAGCATCAATATCATCTCTTATGACAGTGCATATCTTATTTAGAGAATCACTATTTATATTTCTAAAGTAAGGGAGAGTCTTATTAGCTATATCAAGTGCCAGTTTTGCTTGTCTAGCAGCTATTTTCTCTTTATCGTCCTCTATACTTTGAATTAATTGAACAATAAAGCCTACACTAATTTGACCTAGTATCATTGGTAATGCTATTTTAGATACTATATCAATGCCTAAAGAAAAAGGTCTGCTTAATAAAAGTATAAGAATCATTGTAATGGTTTCAGAAAACACCCCTGCTATTATTCCAGATATCCATCTATAGTTTCGTTGAATCTTTCTGTTAATATATCCAGATATTATTCCTGCTGTTATACTGCTTATAAGACATGGGATTGAAGTTATACCCCCTACATCTATTAAATATCTATGTACACCAGATAGTACTCCGGCTACAATTCCAACTACTGGTCCAAATATTATACCTCCAGATACTATAGTTATTGTCCGAACATTTACGAGAGAGCCTTCAACATTAAGTCCTGTATAATTAGCTATTATGGCGAATAGAGAAAATACTATACAAGCAATTAAATAGTCTCTTTTACTATAATTGTCCCTACTAAATATTTCTCTAAAGCCTCCAAATCTTGTTATAACAAATAAACACATAAGCAGTAGTGCGACTCTATCTACGAATTGAACTAATATGTTATATACGTAATTCAACTAGAATTCATCTCCATTCATTCATTAATTAGTATAGAATAAGTAATATCATTTTAATTATAATATAGAATAAGGAAGCAGTCGAAAAATAAAATTTATGGTGGATTTAAAAGGTGGTGTATCACCTCCAACATGAAACCCACGACCACCTGTATGTGGCTTAAATAGCTGCTTACAGTTGGTCGTGGGTTTTTATTGTCACTGGTAGTCCATAAATCATGAATTTTAATTAGATGATAATACAATAAGCTACACAGAAGAAGGAATTAATCTAAATATTATTTACTAAAACAGTATTGAATTTGAAAACGTCATATCTATGGTGCGTTTTCGAATATTCGAAAATCTTACCATTTTCTAAATAACATATTTTCTCAAGCTCTATAATAAAGTCAGACTCTGTCAAATTTAAATAAAGTTTATCGTTAGAGTTAGCCTCATCACCTTTTATAGAGATGTGGGCGCTTTGAATTTTAAATCCAAGTTCATTTGTTATGTAATCATAAATAGAGCCTTCTAAATGGTGTTCTTTTAGTCCAGGTATAACATAAATAGGCATATAAGTTTCTTCTAGTATTTGTGGGTCATTATCCACAGATCGTAATCGTAAAATTTTATATATATATTCATCGGTGATGTTAAGTTTTTCTGCAATTTCTTTAGGTGGTGTGATAATAGAAAAATCTATCACAGTTGATTTTAGATGCTCTGTACTAAATTTTTTAGAATAACCTGAAATATTATCTAATTCTATAGTAGTCCTGTTGGACAGATTTTCTTTAACGTAAGTACCAGAGCCCTGTCGTCTTATTAGCATACCTTCTTGAACTAATAAATCTAATGCTTTAGCTATTGTAAGTTTACTGCAATTATAGCATTCAGCTAAAGAATCTCCATCTGGAATTTTTTCATTGGTTTTATAAATATAATTATTTATCTTATTCTTTATATCTTCATATACTACTTTGTATTTAGGCGGCATATATAATCTTCCTTTCTCAATTGTTTCCACACATATATTATATATCAGATATAAATAAAAATATACTGGTATTTATATATCTTTTTATAAAAGGTATATATCTTTTGAAAAAAGGTATTGATTATTTTTGAAAGGACATATATAATCATAATTGAAAATGTTTTCTGCTCGAGACGAGAAACATAATATATATTAAGATGGGAGTTACTTATGAAAAAATTTTATGAATTTCCAGAAGGATTCTGGTGGGGGAGTGCCTCATCAGCAGAGCAATCAGAAGGCAAAGGTAATACTGATAAAGGAAAAACTATTTGGGATCATTGGTTTCAATTAGAAAAAAACAGATTCTATGATGAAGTTGGACCAGATATTACTTCAGATTTCTTCTATAGGTATGAAGATGATATCAAATTAATGAAGGAACTTGGACATAATTCATTTAGAATGTCTATTTCGTGGGCTCGATTATTTCCAAATGGAGATGGAGAAGTTAATGAAAAAGCAGTTGAATTTTATAATAATGTAATTAATTCATTTATAGCTAATGATGTAAAGCCTTTTATTAACTTATATCACTTTGATATGCCGTTAGTAATGCAGGAAAAGGGAGGATGGGAAAGTAAAGAGGTCGTTGAGGCATATGTGAACTATGCAGATAAGTGTTTTGAATTATTTGGAGACAGAGCTGAGCATTGGTTTACATTTAATGAACCTTTAGGACCAGTACTTGGAGGGTACTTACAAGATTTTCACTATCCAAACATAATAGATTTTAAGAGGGGTGCACAAGTAGCTTTTAATACAATTCTTGCACATGCAAAAGCCATTGAAAGATTTAAAAAACACAATCTAAAATCTAAAATTGGAGTAATATTAAATCTTAGTCCTACTTATCCAAGAAGTTCAAATAAGTATGATGTGGAGGCAGCAGAATATTGTGACTTATTTTATAATAGAAGCTTCTTAGATCCTTGTGTAAAAGGCGAATTTCCTAAGAAGTTAGTTGATACTCTTAAAAAATATAATCAAATTCCTATATATACAGATGATGAGCTAAAAATAATTAAAGAAAATACAGCTCAAATTTTAGGAATAAATTATTATGAACCAAGAAGAGCAAAGGCGAGAGAAAATGCTGTTAATCCTAATTCTCCATTTATGCCAGAATGGTTTTTTGATCCATATATAATGCCAGGAAGAAAGTTTAATAATTATAGAGGATGGGAAATATACGAGAAAGGAATACTAGATCTTTGTAATGATGTTAAAGAAAATTATGGAAATATAGAAGCTTTTATATCCGAAAATGGTATGGGTGTCACTGATGAAGAACGTTTTCTTGAAAATGGACAAATTAATGATGAATACAGAATTAATTTTATTAAGGGACATTTAAAATATGTTCATAAAGCAATTGAAGAGGGATGTAATATAAAAGGATATCATCTATGGACATTCATTGATTGTTGGTCATGGATGAATGCATATAAAAATAGGTATGGTTTAGTTAGTTTAGATTTAAAAACTCAAAAGAGAACAGTAAAGAAAAGTGGAGAGTTTTATAAACTGTTAGCTACAAATAATGGTTTTGAAGAATAAAAAAGGGGGAATATTGATGAACAAATTTTTTGAAAAACTAGGGAAAGCATCGCAAAAGTTAGGTGGAGAAATACACTTGAGATCACTTAGAGATGCATTTGCATCACTAATTCCATTCATTATTATTGCAGGCTTAATGATTTTCATTAACTATGTTGTTATTGAACCAACAGGATTTATGTCTAAAATAATTAATCCAGCAACATTAACTACTTGGCAAGATGTTGGAACATCTATTAATAATGGTACTTTAAATTTCTTAGCAGTATTGCTAGCGGGTGCATGTGCATATCATCTAGCAATAAATAGGAAATTTGAAAATCCAATAGCACCAGCGCTTCTAGCTATTTCAATATTTGTTGTTTTATTACCATTTGTGATTTCAACTACACCTGTAGGAGTTAAAGAGGCAGTTAAAGTTGCAGGAGTTATTTCTTATAGTTCCACTAATTCAGGTGGGATGTTCGTAGGTATTATAACGTCACTATTATCAACTGAATTATTTATGTGGTTATCTAAAAATGAAAAACTTAAGATTAATATAGGTGGAGAAGCAGTACCTCCAGCCGTTACAAAGTCTTTTAATAGTTTAATACCTATAATGATTACTATTCTAATTTTTGCTGTAGTGTCATTTGCAATAAAACAACTTTTTGGGACAGATATAAATTCACTGATCTTAAAAACAATACAACGACCATTGGTAGCTCTAGTTACTAGTTTACCAGGATTTATAATATTAATGCTGTTGTCTAATTTATTATTTGCAATAGGGATACATCCAGGAGGGGTAATTGCGCCAATTATGGATCCAGTATTATACACAGCTATGAATGAAAATATGACTGCTTTTGCTCAAGGTCAACCTATCCCTCACATAATTAGCATGTCATTTAAGGACACATTTGGAGTAATGGGTGGATCAGGTAATACTATTGCGTTATTAATTGCTATATTCTTATTCTCAAAGAGAAAGGATTATAGAGATATTGCTAAACTTTCCACAGCACCAGGTATATTTAATATTAATGAGCCAGTTATATTTGGTTTACCAATAGTATTTGATTTAACACTAATGATTCCATTTGTATTAGCTTCACCAATTTGCTTAACTGTTGCATACTTAGTGACTGAGGCAGGATGGATGTCACCAGTAGTAATTCAAACACCTTGGACGACTCCACCAATTTTATCAGGATTTCTAGCAACCGGTGGAGATTGGAGAGCTTCAGTATTTCAAATAATTATGATTGCACTTACAGTCTTACTATATATTCCTTTTTTAAAGGTTGCAGAGAAAAAACAGATTGAAGAATAAATAGAAAGAATATAAAAATAAAAGGGAGATGTTTTGTTATGAAAAAAATATTATTAGTATGTAATGCAGGAATGTCAACATCAATGCTTGTACAAAAGATGATTAGAGTGGCAAAAGAAAAGGGTATAGAAGTAACAATAGAAGCTATACCTTCGACAGATTTATCTCAATGTTGGCAAAGTGCTGATGTAATTTTACTAGGACCTCAAATTGGATTTATGAAAGACAGTGTAAAAGAGACAGTAGAAAATAAGATATCAGTAGAAGTTATTAGTATGGTTGATTATGGCAGAATGAATGCTGACAAAGTTTTAACTTTCGCTATAGATTTAATGAAATAAGGTGGTTTAAAATGGAAGGAATGGAGTTAATAGCTTTCAATATTATTAGTAATGTTGGAACGGCAAAGAGTATGGGAATCCAGGCTTTAATTAAAGGAAGAGGCGGAAATGTAGAAGAGGCAGAAAAATTACTTGAAGATGCATCCGTGTTTATGAGAGAAGGACATAAGTCACATGCACAACTTATACAAGAAGAAGCAAAAGGAAATAAGCAAGAGTTTTCATTAATACTTATGCATGCTGAAGATCAATTAATGGCAGCAGAAATAATTTTATCTTTAGCTAAAGAGATGTTATATATGCAGAAAGAAATAAATGATTTAAAGAAAAAATAGTAAAAAGCCGAGGATTTATCCCGGCTTTTAATAAAATAAGCTTATAAAAAGTTTGGAACGAATAAGAAATAACAATTTTAAGTAAGCGCGCAATTAAAAAATATCATAGAAGATTTTATTTAATCAAATAGTTTTGTTAATATTTTAGGAGGTCAAGATGAATTATTATTTGGGAATTGATATAGGAGGTACCAACTTAAGAGCCGCTATTTTAGATAATGAATATAATTTAATAGATAAATTTAAAATAGATAATATCGTTGAAAAAGGTGCGGACTATAATGTAGATAATTTAATAAAAATAATTAGGGAAAAGTGGAATACATATAACATTCAGGCTATTGGTGTGGCATGTCCAGGTCCTTTAGATATAAGAAATGGAGTAATAATTAATCCGCCTAATTTAAAAGGATGGGAAGGATTTGAAATAAAAAAATACTTTGAAGAGCGTTTTAAATTACCTACAACTGTAAATAATGATGCAAATGTGGCTGGATATTGTGAAGCTAAGATAGGAACAGCTAAAAATGCTGAAAGTGCATATTATATTACTCTATCAACAGGAGTAGGTGGAGGATTTGTTTATAAAAATGAGATAATTAATGGTTTTAATAACATAGCTGGAGAAGTATGCAACATGATAATAAATGAAGATGAATATAGTCATGCGGGCTTAAACGCTGGGGGATTAGAAGGGCAGTGCAGTGGAGTAAGTATTTCTAGAATTGCTAGTAAGAAGTTAGGACAGGAACTCACGGCCAAAGATGTTTTTGACAGAGCTAAGGATGGAGAAGTAAATTGCAGAGAGGTTTTAAATGAGTGGTCTATAAATTTATCTAAAGCAATTGCTAATATAATAACTATTGTAGATCCAGAAGTTATAGTACTTGGCGGATCAGTTATATTAAACAATTCTAATTACTTAGAAAAATTAATTAATGAAGTTAAGCTAAGAGTATTTAACAATATTAATGTAAATATTAAATTGGCTAAAATAGGTGATGATGCAGGATTGCTTGGAGCGGGGATTCTAGCATCTTGTTTAAAATGATAGATATAATAAAAATAAATGCAGTATTGAAGATTAAAGAGAAGAAGTATATAAAAGAATCTACTAGGGATTAATGATATGTTCTCCTTAAGGTAGACAGTTAGATAAAAATTTTTATTATGGACAAGTTAAGAATTTTATATTAAGTGCAGGTGGTGGATTTTAAAGATTATGCTTCGCCTTCATCATAAAATCCACGACAACGAACTGCGCCCTATCTACTTGACAGGTAGCAGTTCATTGTCGTGGGTTATTTTAAGTGTCAAAAGATAAAATTAATAGTGGGAATGATAAGAGTATAAATTTAAATATTACAATTTATTTTAAGATGACATTGAATTAATGAAAATAAATGTGAAAATTAAGTTAGGGGATAAATGATTTTTAAAGAACCTTAGCCGAGTATTAGGTCTCCCATTAATATTCCTACAATTTGCTTTTGAGAATTTAGAACAGGTACAGATATTGCGATACAATAATTATTTGTATCTACAGAAATATAAGGCTCTGATTTGAAAAAATTTCCTTCAATTGCTTCTTTAAAGTATGGCCTATGAGAAAAGTTTACGTAAACTTCATTTTCAGTATAATCTAAAGTTATAGCTTTTCTTAAACCATCTTTTTGCATTAAAGCAAAAAGATCAAAATATGGATACTCAGCTATCTTTTCTTTTAGTATTTTTGTAGCACTATTATAGTCCATATCCCGTAAAATATCATTTTTAGATAAGTTTATGAGAATTTCTAATCCATTATTTATATACTGGTTTGTTTTATCATCTATAGTATAATCTTTTGCAAAGGAATCAATATGTCCTTTTAAATTGCTATTCATATCAGCTAAAGCGGATGCAGAAGTGGAAATATTGATTATAGAGTTTAATTGCTCTTCGGAAGCAGCAGCAACTTTTTTTGTAGAATCTGATATAGCAGTGGAAACAATTTCGATATCATCAATGAATCTACCTATTTTATCTATCTTGTTTCCTTGAATATCAATTATTTTATTTATATTTTTTACTGAAATTAGCGTAGCTTCATTTTTATCTTTAATAGTTTTCAATTTATCTTTTGTTATACTTGAAAATTCAATATTATCATTTATTACTTTTACCTCAGTAGCCATTGATTCGGATATATCTTTTATTATGTTATTTATGTCACTTATTATATTTTTTATATCCTTTGATTGTTCAGAGGATATTTTAGCAAGTTTTTGTATTTCGGTTGCCACAACTGCAAATCCTTTTCCTTGTTCTCCTGCTCGTGCTGCTTCAATGGATGCGTTTAGCGCTAACAAAGTTGTATTTTCACTAATACTGTTTACTGCATCTGAAATACTTTGAATTGTATACACTTTGTCGTATAGTAATTTAGTTTTATGTGCTAAATTTTCATTAGAAAGTGCAGAATTATTAAGTTTTTGTATTAGTTGATCATAAATTTCATTTGTTTTATTTATTTCAAGTGTCATGTAATAAGACATATCTTCAATTGAACTTCCGTTATTTATTATAGATTTATTTTCTTCAACGATTTCTGCGATAAAATTCTTGGCTTGTACTATATCATTGGTTTGATTTTCAACAACAGTAGATATTTGATTTATTACCGTTGTCGTATTATTGGCAGCGAATTCAACCTCTTTTGAATATTTTCCTAAATCTTTGCAATAATCTATTAACTTATCATTAAGTGTTGCGGTTTCATTTATAAATTTTCTTATATATAAGATAAATGTATTTATATTTAAAGAAAACTTTTTAAAAATCCCCATTCTGTTTAAAGTTAATGTTTTTGTTAAATCACCTTTAGATATCTTTTCTAAATGATTACTTATTGTATATAATTTTTGAGTATTTGATTTAAAAATTATTGCGACTAGTATTAAGGTTATTAATACTGATGTAATTATAGTAACTATAAACATACTAATGCCCCCTTATGTAATAATATCCGACTAAAACTATATGTTTAATATATATTATAATAAATATTGGAAATTGTAAACATATTTTTCTTAAATCATTTTACTTTAAATAAAGTGAGGAAATAGTATATAGTAAATTTTGTGTCAAAATATCGAACGATTAAAGCGTGTATTAGAATTACATTGAAAAATTATATATATAAATTGATGAAATGATTAAGAGTAAATTAAAATTGCCCTCCATTTTGCACGAAATCGGAGGCAGTTCAACTAAAAAATTAGAAATGCAAATTAATATACATTTCTAACTTTTATATTACTATTTAATATTGATTCTTTTTCTTAAATAAAATAGCCTGATCCCAAATGACATCATAAGGTGCTGGACCAACTAATGTTTCTTGATTTAAATATAGTCTAAAGGCTATAAATGCTTCTTGATAGTTATTAACTCCGTAGCATGCCCCTTTTGGATTTCCTGTACTATAAGGGATAATAGCTACACAATCGCCACAACCTTTTCTGGCCATTTTATACACATAATAATTATTTGATACTTCGCAATCTTTAGGAAAAAATTCATTTGCTGATCCTTCACAATCAGGCGAGTAAATAACACTAACACCGTTAAGTTTTTTAGCACCATAGAAACTAGAATTATAGTAAACTGCTTTTCCAGTTTGGGTGTGATTAACTCCGTAGGTGATTACAAAATCATCATCAGATGTTAATTCGAAATTGTTTGTTCGGAGGTACAAGGCATCTCTACTTTCGCCTAGTACATTCACATCCATTAGAATTCCTTCAAAGCTTTCCATAACCCAAATATTAGTTTTAAGATCTATAGCTTCATAGTCATTACTATAATATTTTTCAAGAATCTTATACCTTAAATAATTTAAATCATCTCTAGCATGTGGTAGTAGATTAAATTCTGTTTTGCATGTTTCACGGATTTTAAGTGTAGGTACTGGCCAAGAATGGTTGTTTTTAATTGGCTTTTTAGGTGTAATTCGAAGTACATGCCAGTATTTGTCCAAATTATCTAAATACTCTTGTCCAATGTCTCTATTTTCCCATATTGATGCTCTCATGAGTATTGCAAAGGTATCCTTACCTCTTTCAAGTCCTAAGTTGACAAGACCCTCTGGTATATTATCATTATTCATGATATCGGAACTAAATCCAGAATTAATTAAAGCCTTCCGCACTTGGTGGTTAATATATTGGTCAGCAGTTGTAATAATAATTGTAGAACTATCATAGGGATATCCTAGTGTTCCATCAGGTGTATTTTCAGTGTTAATATTATAGTTATTAATAGTATCACCTAGGCTGCCAAATATTATATGGTATTTTCCGGTTTGATTATTACCTACAGTAGTATTATCACTATAATCTTTTCCTATTTTGTTTTTGGCAAAGAAAAGAAAACTTCTGAAACTGTAGTAATATGCTTTAGGTGGTGTTTTTCCGATTAAAACAATAGCCTCATCAGGACGTAATTTGTAGGAAACTCCTTCTTCTATAAATTCTATAGAAGACTCTTGATTAGGAGAAGGTGGGATTAGAGCAAGAGCATATGGAGCACCTGCATTATTTCCCAAAGCAGTATTGACTAAACCTTCGCTGCAATATTTTAAAATATCTACATATTTTAATTCTCCTTCTTGAACTATACAACCTTGATGCTCTAATGAATTAATGAATTCCTTAACTTTTTTTTCATTGTTCTTATCACAATTACAATAATTATAATCTTTATGCATTTTGCTACTCCCTTTTTTCTTTGATTCTTTTCATTTGTTATTTATTATTATATGCTGAATGTTTAAAGTGGGTGCCATAACAGACAGGATTGTAACTGACCAAATAAAATTAGATACAATGCCAGTGCAGAAATAAAAAAAGTTATGAAATGCAAGGATATAAGTAATGGCCAATTCAAATTGAAATGCGATTATTGTAGTGAAATAAAGAAAAGTTAATTTTATAAACAAAGGCATTAATATGTAATATATTGAGGATCAAAATGAGATTAAATTCAGTGTTGGATTTTAAAGGTAGCATTTCGCCTCCATCATGAAACCAATGGAAACTACAATTTGGATTTTCGTTAGTTTATTTTTGTATTTTGAAGATGTTCAGTTAAAAATTATGAGCTTTAGAATACGTTTAAACTATTTTTTGGAAATTTAAATATTTGGACAGCTAACCAATATATTTAAATTATTGATTTTTTAATATCTATATGATAACATGACATATATATTAAAAAAATGACAATTATTAATGAAATATAGTAATTGAGAGCTATGAAGAATTCTTTTTATGTGGATATTTTAAGAATTTCGAGCTATCTGTGCAGTCGACCAATTTAAACTAATAAGTTCTTTTTTGATTAGTTTAAATTGGCCTTTATTATTTATAAAAATTATATAAAGAACAATATTTTTAGGGGTGGAGTATGAGTAAATTTGGGAAGAAAATATTAGGAATGATGTTGGTTATTTTATCATCTATAGCTATAATATTAGTTTCAGTAAATCTGATTATGTTTGAAAAATTTAAAAAGGAACTTAGGCAAACAGTTACTCAATGTATTTCAGATTTAACTGTTTCTATTGATAGAGACAAGCTTGAAAAGCTTATAAAAGAGCAATCGGATGACAGTGTAGAATATCAAGATGTATTGAAATCAATGAGTTTGGCTAAATCAAAAAGTGTTGCAAGGAATTTTTATACACTTGAAAGAGTTCAAGGGACACAAGCTAAGTTTTTAGTAGATGTTTCAGTTGATGCATCTGAATTTTTAGAAGACTATACTATGGATAGCGTGATGAAAGAAGCTTTTAATGATAAAGTTATAGTAACAAATGAATCGTTTACAGATGAGTATGGTACTTTTATTTCTGCTTATGCACCAATTAAAAATTCAGAAGGAAAGATTATAGCTATTGCTGGTGTAGATGTAGACTCAAGCATGTTTGAAGGTATGAGAAGTGCATTGCTAAATGCAACAATTCTAACAATAGTTATTGTGAGTATTTTAGCTTTTGTTATGATTTATTTATACTCTAAGAAATTAAGTAATAATATTGTAAAAATACAAAGTGTCTTAGGTAAAATGAGTGATGGTGATTTAACTAGTAATATAAATATAAGAACAAAGGATGAGATTGAGGATATAGCTATATCAATAGATAAGGTTCAGAATTCTTTAAAAGCTCTGATAAACGATGTAGCAATTGTATCTAAAGATATGAATACTGTTAATGATACAGTAAATGATAAAGTGAAGCATCTAAATAATGATGTTGAAGAAGTTTCAGCAATTACAGAAGAAATTTCAGCGAGTATAGAAGAGAGTGC
This sequence comes from Clostridium beijerinckii, assembly GCF_018223745.1. Lineage (NCBI taxonomy): Bacteria > Bacillati > Bacillota > Clostridia > Eubacteriales > Clostridiaceae > Clostridium > Clostridium beijerinckii. The sequence continues at coordinate 4,220,627 of NZ_CP073653.1, read as the reverse complement.
AGTATCTGCAGAAGAGATGTCAAGAACTTCAAAGGAAATAGGAATTATAGTTAATTCTATAGCTGAAAAATCACAATACATTGAAGAGAAATCAAATCAAGTAAGTGAAAAAGCTAAAAATATTATGGGAACTTCAAAAAATAATCAAAAGGAAACTGAAAAAGTGTTTAAAGAAACAGGTATTAAATTGAAGCAATCCGTTGAAAAAGCTAAAGCTGTGGAGAAAATAAATGTATTATCGGAATCTATACTTCAAATAACTTCACAAATTAACTTACTTGCACTTAATGCAGCAATAGAGGCAGCAAGAGCTGGAGAAGCTGGCAAAGGATTTAGCGTAGTAGCAGAAGAAATAAGAAGGCTGGCAGAACAATCTAATGAAACTATAAATAAGATGCAAAATACAACGTCAATTATATTATCTTCGGTTGAAGATTTAACTAATAATTCTAATAATATGCTTAGTTTCATGGAAAACAGAATATTAAAAGATTACGAAACTTTAGTTAATGCAAGTCATGAATATAATAATGATGCGTTATATTATAAAGAATTTTCCTCTGAGTTAGGTATAACTTCGAAAGAACTTTTATTATCTGTAGAAAATATACTAGAAACCATAGAAAATGTAGCAGATGCATCTAATGAAGGTGCAAGGGGAGTTTCAGATATAGCAAATAAAGTCGGAAATATAACTACTCAATCTAATGATGTATTGGAAGAGGCATTAAAATCTAAAACAAGTTCGGAAAAACTAAAACAAGAGGTATTTAAATTTAAAATTTAAAAAATATGACAACACCCACAAAAATCTGAAATTAGGATTTTCATGGGTGTTTTATTTTATAACATAGTTTTGCTATTACACTGTTGTGCAAGTTATCACTTTCAGCAAAATTTTCATAGTCCTGCGAAATAAGAATGTTTCTACTTTCGGTGGATTATCGTATAAATCTAAATTCAATATTATCTACTGCATTCAGAAGCTTCACCTGTTAGAATATCAATTCCATGAGGAAGGGCTGGCAGTATAACTTCTAGATTTTCTACAGCGCCTTTTGGACTTCCAGGTAAATTTACTATTAAGGTACTTTTCCTAATTCCGCTAACAGCTCTTGAAAGCATAGCTTTAGGAGTTATTTTTAGTGAAGCACTTCTCATTGCTTCAGGGATACCAGGCACTAATTTTTCGATAACACTTGTTGTGGCTTCTGGAGTAACATCTCTCTTTGAAAAACCTGTTCCACCATTTGTTAAGATCATATTAATACCTAAGGAATCGCAAAGATATATTAGTTCTTCTTTTATCATTTCAACTTCATCAGGGATTATTTTATAATAATCTACAGAAAACTTATCACTTGGTAGAATATCTTTTATAGCTGGACCAGTTAGATCTTCTCGTTGATTGTTGTAGCCTTTATCACTTATAGTTAATATAGCTGTACTTATCATTTTATATTTACCTCCTGCGGGAAAATTTATATTAATAAACATTTGAATTTAAATATTATACTATAGTTTAGTTATAGATTAAATTAATAATATCAATTATAAGCTCATTGAAGAAAAAATGAAAGACTTAAAATAAACGATGATTAGTTAGAAATATGTCGAAATAAAGCTTTAAATAAAAAATTCAATCAACATTCAGAGTTGACTAAAATATTATGACAAGGTAAAATTTATAGAACTGGATTTTGTTAATAAAATAGGAGATTTAAATAGAAAATGAGTGCTATAAATCTTGAATTGCAAGAACAAATTAAAAAAGTTACAGTTAAAATTATAAAGCATTATAGAGGTAGAGGGCCAGAATATGTTAAAGTGAAGGTTGATTCCCTTGACACAATAACTTTAGAGATAAAAGGGATACTTTCAAATCTTAGTGAAATTTTGGTTAATGAAGGTGCTGTCAATATGGTAGCAGATTATTGGAAGATAATGAAGCCCCATCTTGAAAAAAATTTCCTTCAGGAAGTGAAAGATATATTAAAAAAAGACTTTACTTATAGCTGGAAAATTTGTAATATAGAAAACGATAATAGAACAGTTGTTATAACAATAAAATTAATAGATTAAAATTAGAAAAGTTAATAAATTAAGGTTGGATTGAAAAGAAAAATATTAGGCACTAGAAAGAAAATATGCTAGTATACTTACTTGTTATTTTTTGATAGTGCCGAGTTTATGTTTTAGCTTTTAAATAAACCAGTACTAAGGACCGTTGAAACAAACAGTCTTTGTACTGGTTTTTTGTTTTTTTTAGATAATATTTGATTTAGTGATTGAATAATTAAGGCATATGATGATTTATTATTTTTTGATTATGCCTAAAAAGGAGTGTATTAGAATATGGAAAAGAAAGTGTTAACGGTGTGTCCTTATTGTGGAAGTGGGTGCAATTTATATCTTGTAGTTAATGATGGAAAGATTGTAAGAGCGGAACCTGCAAATGGTGATAATAATGAAGGAAAATTATGTTTAAAAGGATATTATGGCTGGGATTTCTTAAATGATCCTCAAATATTAACTTCTAGAATTAAAAAGCCTATGATAAGAAAAAATGGAGAATTAGAGGAAGTTTCATGGGATGAAGCTATTAAATTTACAGCGGAAAACCTTATGAAGATAAAAGCTAAATATGGACCTGATGCAATTATGGGGACAGGCTCAGCTAGAGGTCCAGGAAATGAACCAAACTATGTAATGCAAAAATTTATGAGAGCAGTTATTGGAACTAACAATATAGATCATTGTGCTAGAGTATGCCATGGACCATCGGTTGCAGGACTTACTTATTCACTAGGTGATGGCGCTATGTCAAATTCGATTCCAGAAATTGAAGATTCAGACGTTTTATTTGTATTTGGATATAATCCAGCAGAAACTCATCCTATAGTAGCAAGAAGAATAGTTAAGGCTAAAGAAAAGGGTGCAAAAGTAATTGTGACAGATCCTAGAAAAACAGATGTTGTAAGATTGTCTGATTTATGGCTTCAACTAAAGGGTGGAACTAATATGGCTCTAGTAAATGCCTTTGGAAATGTGCTAATAAATGAAGATTTATATGATCATGATTATGTAGAAAAATACACTGAGGATTTTGAAAAGTATAAAGCAGAAGTAGAAAAATATACTCCAGAATATGCTGAAAAAATAACAGGTGTAAAAGCTGACTATATAAGAAAAGCAATGAGAACATATGCAAAGGGTAGAAATGCCACAATATTATATGGTATGGGTGTTTGTCAATTCTCACAAGCTGTTGATGTAGTAAGGGGTCTCGCATCTATTGCCCTTTTAACAGGAAACTTTGCAAGACCGAGCGTAGGAATCGGACCAGTTCGTGGACAAAATAATGTACAAGGAACTTGTGACATGGGGACAATCCCTAATAATTATCCAGGATATCAGCTTGTAACAGATAAGAAAGTACAAGAAAAATTTGAAAAGGCTTGGGGTGTTAAACTTTCAGACAAAAATGGATACTTTTTAACTCAAGTGCCTGAATTAGTTCTTAAGGAAGATAAAATAAAAGCCTACTATATATTTGGAGAAGATCCAGTTCAAAGTGATCCAAATGCAGCAGAGCTTAGAGAAGCTTTAGATAAAATTGAATTTATAGTGGTGCAAGATATATTTATGAATAAAACAGCTCTTCATGCAGATGTTATCTTACCTTCAACTTCTTGGGGAGAACACGATGGAGTTTATAGTTCAGCAGATAGAGGCTTCCAAAGGATAAGAAAAGCAGTGGAACCTTTAGGGGATGTAAAAACTGATTGGGAAATAATAAGTGCAGTAGCAACAGCTATGGGTTACCCAATGAATTATAAAAATACAGAAGAAATATGGGATGAAATGAGAAGCCTATGTCCTAAGTTTGCAGGAGCAAGCTACAAAAAGATTGAAGAACAAGGAATTGTTAGATGGCCTTGTCCTACAGAAGATCACAAAGGAACTCCTTATTTATATGAAGGAAATAAATTTACGACTCCTAGCGGTAAAGGAAGGTTATTCGCTTGTGAATGGAGACCACCAGTTGAATTAACAGATGAAGAATATCCTTTAAGTTTATCAACTGTAAGGGAAGTTGGACATTATTCAGTAAGAACAATGACAGGAAATTGCCGTGCCCTTCAAAAGCTTGCAGATGAACCAGGATTTATACAAATGAGTATTGAAGATGCACAGGAGTTAAATATAAAAGATCAAGAACTTGTAAGAATAACATCTAGAAGAGGAAGTGTACTATCAAGAGCACTTATTACTGAAAGAGTTAAAAAGGGTTCAACTTTTATGACATATCAATGGTGGATTGGTGCATGTAATGAGTTAACTAATGATAGTCTTGATCCTATTTCAAAAACTCCTGAATTTAAATATTGTGCAATTAAGGTTGAAAGAATCGAAGATCAAAAATCAGCTGAGGAATATATAATAACTGAATATGAAAACATAAGAAAGAAAATGAGAATAACATCTGAAAAATAGTATATATGTTGCAATTCACAATTACAGCTAAAATTCTTTTAATATTTTTAAAATTATGCTGAAGAATTATTTTTGCAATATATATATTAGGAATTTAAAAGAAAATGATAAGGCACAAGCAAAAAAATAGATAAGTATGCTTGTATATTTTACTTCATATGATGAGATATGTTTACCAAATAGGGCCAATCAGGTGAACATTATAGGGAGGAAACAGCAATGATTAGTGTAGAAGAAGCTTTAAGAATAATTTCGGAAGAATCTAAGGCCTTAGAATGTGAAGAGAAGGATATTTTATCTTGTTTAAATAAGGCATTAGCAGAAGATATATATTCTAGAGATAATCTTCCACCATTTGATAAATCAGCAATGGATGGATATGCCATAAAAAGTGAGGATACTGATTTATATGAAGATGGAGTTTCAATAGAGCTTGAGATAGTTGATCTTATAAAAGCTGGAGAGTTTAGTGATAAAGAATTAAAAAACGGGCAAGCAATGAAGATAATGACAGGAGCACCAGTGCCTAAAGGTGCAAATGCAGTAATACAAATTGAGAAAGTAGAAGTTCGTGAAGATACTCTTTATATTTCTGAGAAAGTTAAAAATGGGTGCAATGTAATAAAACTTGGTGAAGAAATTAAAGTAGGAGATATTGCTTTAAGGAAAGGAACACTCATTAGGCCAACTGAAATTGGAGTTTTAGCTTCTTTAGGTTATAGCAAAATTAAGGTTCATAGAGATCCAGTAGTAGCAATACTTACAACAGGGGATGAACTTGTGGATATAAATGAAACTCCTAAGTTTGGACAAATAAGAAATAGCAATGAATATTCACTAAAAGCATTAATTCAGAATTTAGGATTAGAAGCTTTATGCCTAGGAATTGTTGAAGATAAAAAAGATACTTTAAAAAGTAAAGTTAAAGAAGCATTAGAAAAATCAGATATAGTTATAACTTCGGGTGGTGCTTCTGTTGGTGATTTTGATTTTGTAGAACAAGTATTGAATGAAATAAATGCTGATATAAAATTTCAATCTGTAGCTATAAAGCCAGGGAAGCCAATAAGCTTTGCAGTCATTGATAAAAAACTATTTTTTAGCTTACCAGGCAATCCATTATCTGCAATAACTACCTTTGAAGAATTCGTAAAGCCAGCTTGTGAAAAAATGCTTGGTAAAAACATGGAGAGTGATAATACTTTCCCAGTTATATTAGCTGAAGACTTTAAAGAAAAAGAAGGCAGAAGTAAGTACATATATGTAAAGATAAAAGCTGAGAACGGAAAGTTATATGCATATAAGGCTGGATCTCAAAGTTCTAACCAGTTAATTACTATGAGCAAGGCAAATGGAATAATAATAATGCCAGCAGGAATTGGATATAAAAAGGCAGGAGAAGTTTTAAGTGGAAAATTCATCTTTAAATAAATTAAGTGAACTTAAAGTAATATCTATAGTTGCAACTAAATCTGGAACAGGGAAGACAACATTAATAGAAGCATTAATACCTATATTAAAAGAAAAAAACTATAACATAGGAGTACTAAAACATGATGCTCACAAATTTGAAATTGATAAAGAGGGAAAAGACAGCTATAGGTTTGTAAAAGCTGGAGCTGACAAAATGGTTATTTCGTCAAAAGAAAAAATAGCTATGATAGAAAAGCTAAAGGAAGAAAAAGATCTTGAAGAAATACTAGAACTATTTGTAGGTATGGATTTGGTAATTATAGAGGGATATAAAAATAATGGATACTCTAAAATAGAAGTTCATAGAAAAGAAGTAGATTCAAAGCTTCTATGTGAAAATGAAAGTTCGGATAGAACGAAATTTTTAGCAGTAGCTACTGATGAAAAGCTAAATCTAGACATAGAACAATTGGATATCAATGATGTGAATAAGATAGCAGAATTTATTGAGGATAAAGTTATTTTTAAAGTGCGCAAAGGAGAAAGAAATAATGGAAAAAACATTAGAATGTAAAGTTTTTAAAATAGAAGACGGAATTAGTAAAGCAGATGTAGATGAACTTCTAGTTAGAGAATACCCACTAACAATTTTTCTTAATGGAAAAAAATTAGCTACACTTTTATGTAGCCCAGAAAACTTAAAAGCTTTGTCAGTTGGTTTTTTAAGAACAGAAGGTTTAATAAATACTAGTGATGATATAATATCTTTTAATTTAAATGAAGAAAAAGGAATTGCAGAGGTTGAGACTAAAAATAAAGATGCTGCTCGCGAAAGCTTTTTCTCTAAGAAAATTGATTTAGAAAGTATAAAGGATCAATCAATTGATGGAATTGATAATTTCTTAGATTCCTTAAACTGCAAGCCTGTTGAAAGTGATGCTAAAATGCATACTGAAAAGATATTCGAATTTATGAGAACAAATTTAGATTATTCGGATGTTTTTAAGAATACAGGAGGAGTTCACTGCGTTGCATTATGTGATAGCAATGAAATGCTTGTAGTATATGAAGATGTAGCTAGACATAATGCCTTGGACAAGGTTATTGGAGAATCACTTATGAAAGGCATATTCCTTAAGGATAAAGCAGTTATACTTAGCGGAAGAGTCTCTCTTGAAATGATACTAAAGGCGGCAAAGCTAGAGATACCAATAATTATATCTAAATCAGCGCCTACAAGTCTTTCTGTAGCTCTTGCAAAAAGATTAAATATTACCTTAGTTGGATTTGTAAGAGGGAATAAAATGAATATATATGCTAATGGATATAGAATTATGAAATAATTCACCGAAATGACAGGTACTCAGTTGTTTCGGTTACTGAGAATAAGTTGAGGATTTCTAACAGTAGAAGTTGCACCATTTCTGCATGCTCCTAAAGACAAGCTTCAGGACAAGCGAAAATGGAACAACTTCTACAGAAGAAATGCCAGCAACTTGTTCTCTAATGTAACACTACACAAAAGAGTACCTCTCATTTCTGGTATGTGTATATTTCAAAATATAAGTGAAATTTAAGTTGTGGGTATATTTATGATTTTGGGAAGATACTACATAAGTCTATGTTTAAATTTGGATAGCTATAAGTATTAGGTACAAACCCCAGGAATATTAGATCAATATGTTTGCTATTTTATGTCATACGGCGTTTGGGTGGTCTATTATTTTCTTGGGAGTGCCTTGAGCGTACAAAGGAGTGAAATTAATATGGAAAATTACAATTCTTTTATTGTGGGAGATGCTAATAAGTGCGTTGGGTGTAAGGCTTGTGAAATAGCTTGCTTTAAGGCTCATAATGAATCAGTCACTGTTGGAAATATACAAACACCAATAATTTCTAGAATACATGTTATTAAAGAGAAGGACTTTACAGTTCCGGTTCAATGTAGACATTGTGAAAATGCACCTTGCGCAAAGGTCTGTCCTATAAATGCAATTAAAAATGAAGATAATGCAATAATAATTGATGAAGAAATTTGTATAGGTTGCAAAGCATGTGCAGTAGCTTGCCCGTTTGGAGCTATTGAAATGGGAACTAAATATAAGGCTGGAAAAGCAGTTATGCAAAATTTGCAAAAGGAATTATTTGAAGAAGTGCTAGAAGAGAAAGAAACAAAGGTTGCATATAAATGTGATTTATGTAAGAAACAAGGTGAACCAGCTTGTGTAAAAGCCTGTCCTAAAGATGCTCTTAAATTATTCGATGTCATAGAAGAAAAAAGAATAAGAAACATAAGAGCGGTGAGCAACTTAAATATATAACTAACCGAAATTGAATACATGTTTATTCCGTTGGACTAAGAAAATTTCACTGAATGTCACTAAATGTCAGGTTGCATCCATTTCAGTTTGCTCCTAAGACAAGCTTAGGACAAACCAAAATGGAACAACCAGCCATTAAGTGACATTGGCAGTTCATTTTCTAATGCCAACTTCACAAACATGTATTCAATTTCTAGGCGAGATATATTTTTAGGTATAAGTCGAAAAATTAGTTTGGAATTTAAATGGGTGATTTTAAATTTCAATGAAACACTACACACAACATATCACTTATTTCTAGTGTAGATATATATTTAAGGAAATATAAAGTTTTTGATATATATTATAAAAGAAAGGAATTTAGTTTATGGATATTGGTTTTGTAAATATTGATAAAGAGTTATGTACTGGGTGTCAGCAATGTGTTGAAGTATGCCCTGTAAATGCAATACAAGGTAAAGCGGGACAACCTCAAGAGATTGATTATGATGTTTGTGTTTCTTGTGGACAATGTATACAGGTATGTAATTCTTATGCATTTGAAAATAGAGAAAACAGTCATGCAATAGAAGAGAAAAGAAGAGATAGAGAATTACTTGAAAGTGTAAAGGAGCCAGTGTTTGCAGCTTTTAACAAAGGAAATGCAGCTAAGGTGAAAGAGGCTTTACATAATGAAGAATTATTTACTATAGTTCAATGTGCACCAGCTGTAAGAGTTTCTTTAGGTGAAGAATTTGGGCTTAAGCCTGGTAGTTTAACGGCTGGTAAAATGGCAGCAGCATTACGAAGATTAGGTTTTAACAGGGTTTACGATACTAACTTTGGTGCGGATTTAACTATAATGGAAGAAGGCAGTGAACTTATAAAAAGGGTAACAGAAGGTGGAAAATTACCAATGTTTACTTCTTGTTGTCCTGCATGGGTGAAATTTATGGAACAAAGCTATCCAGAGCTTATAAATCATCTTTCAAGCTGCAAATCGCCACAACAAATGGCTGGAACAATTTTTAAAACCTATGGTGCTAAAGTAGATAAGGTTAATCCTAAGAAAATATATAATGTAGCTATAATGCCATGCACTTGCAAACAATTTGAATGCGATAGAGAAGAAATGCAAGATAGTGGTTTTAAGGATGTAGATATAGTTATTACTACAAGGGAATTTGCTCAGCTTATAAGAGATAAGGGCATAGATTTTAAAAACTTAAAGGACGAAGAGTTCGATTTACCACTTGGAAGTTATACTGGAGCTGGTAATATTTTTGGAGTAACTGGCGGTGTAATGGAAGCAGCACTTAGAAGCGGCTATGAGATGCTTACAAAGAAATCTATTCCTAATTTGGAGCTTAATTTTGTACGAGGCAGTGAAGGAATTAGGGTTGCAGAAGTGAAATTGCCAAAGATAACATTAAAGGTAGCAGTAGTTTCAGGTTTGAAAAATGTAGTTCAAATACTTGAAGATATAAAAGAAGGAAAGTGTGAGTTTGATTTTATTGAAGTTATGACTTGCCCAGAAGGTTGTGTAAGTGGTGGTGGACAACCTAAGTTTATCTTGGATATAGATAGAAGAAATGCCTTGGTAAGTAGAAAAAAAGGTATCTATAAACATGATTCTGAACTTGAAATAAGAAAATCTCATGAAAATCCTTTTATAAAAAAATTATATGAAGAGTTTTTAATAGAACCTCTTGGTGAAAAATCTCATCATCTACTACATACAAAGTTTGTTTCAAGAAAGAAGGAGGAAATATAAATGAATAATTTTGTTATAGCAAATCCAAAAAGGTGTATAGGATGTAGAACTTGTGAAGCTGCATGTGTTGTTGCACATTCTGAAGAAAACATACTTGTACAAAGTAAGGATAAGGTTAATTTTAATCCTCGTTTAAAAGTTATTAAAACTGCAGATGTAAGTGCTCCAATTCAATGTAGACATTGTGAAAATGCTCCGTGTGCTAATGCATGTCCAAATGGTTCAATTATAAATAAAGACGGAGTAGTGTTAATAAATAAAGATACTTGCATAGGATGCAAATCTTGCGCAATAGTTTGTCCTTTTGGTGCCATTGATATAATAGTTGAACATAAAGATGGAGAGAAAGTTATTCAAAAGGGGTTAATGTGTGATAAAGACGGAAAGCTAGAACATAAAGAAAGATTAGTTGCAAACAAATGTGATTTATGTATAGGTAGGGAAAATGGTCCTGCTTGCGTAGAGGTATGTCCTACAGAAGCATTAAGATTAGTTGAATCTAAAATTATAGATGAAGACATTTCGGAAAAGAGAAAAAATGCTGCAGCTAATTTAGTAAATATATTATAAGTGTATGAATGTGGAAAGTTTTAAAACAGCAGTGATACTTGCAGGTGGAAAAAGTTCACGAATGGGTTTTGAT
>NZ_CP073653.1:312500-422500 GCF_018223745.1 Clostridium beijerinckii | reverse complement strand
GTGAGCCGTTACCTCACCAACTAGCTAATGCGACGCGGGTCCATCTCATAGCGGATTACTCCTTTAATTGCTATGCCATGCGGCACTACAATCTTATGCGGTATTAATCTTCCTTTCGAAAGGCTATTCCCCTCTATGAGGCAGGTTACCCACGTGTTACTCACCCGTCCGCCGCTAATCCATTCCCGAAGGAACTTCATCGCTCGACTTGCATGTGTTAAGCACGCCGCCAGCGTTCGTCCTGAGCCAGGATCAAACTCTCAATAAAAAGTTTAATCTTAGCTTACTCAAATAAAAATTGCTGGTTTACTTAAATGTATTTATGTTATTCTGTTCAATTTTCAAAGATCTTGTTGCCTTCAAGCAACTCATTTAGTTTATCATCATCCAAAATCAATGTCAACACTTTTTTTTGATTTCTAGCATTTTTCATCAACTCTCGTGACAACAAAATCTATTATATCATCATATTTATTACTCATGTTTTATTTTGTACTATTTTAAGATAAATATTCTTTATTTTCTCTCTTTTTCTTTTTATTACTCATTTATTAACACAGCGACACGCATGGCTATGTTTAACTATACTTTTTATTTATTCACATTAATTAGTGCCGCTATGTCATAATTTCAATATTCAGTTTTTATTTTTCTTTTACCATATTCCAACTCTATCTTCTGGTCTTACATACATTTTATCTCCTTCTTTTATATTGTAAGTTTTATAAAAATCCTCAAATTGAGATAAAACTGCATTTACCCTTACCTTTTTAGGTGCATGTGGATCGTTATTTAATAAATACTCTTTTAATTCATTCGTTGATATTTCTCTCCATACTGTCGCGTAGTTTTCAAATAAATCCTTTAGATTAGGATCTTCCATTTTTTTTGCAATATCTAAAACACAAGCCATACCACCTAAATCACTTATGTTTTCTCCTACGGTTAATATTCCATTTACATTCTTTTCATTCCCCATCTTTATATTAGAATAATAATCCACTACCTTTTTACTCCTATTTGTAAATTCCTTATAGTCATTTTGATTCCACCAATTTTTTAATTTACCAGTTTCATCAAATTGAGCACCTGTATTATCAAACGCATGAGTCAGTTCGTGTCCAATAACAACTCCAATTCCCCCAAGATTTTTTTCTTTTTTTGCATTTTTGTCGTAAAATGGTGCTTGCAATATTCCTGCAGGAAATACAATTTCATTATTTAAAGCATTGTAGTAGGCATTTACAGTACAAGGCCCCATGTTCCATTCATTTTTATCAACCTCATGGTTTAACTTGGAAAACTGTTTTTTACTTTGAGATGTATATATACTTATTAAGTTATCAACTAATGATCCTCCTTCACCATAGGAATTTATTTCTACATCACTATAGTCATTCCACTTTTCAGGATAGCCCACTTTAACATTGACATTTTCCAATTTTCTGAGCGCCTTCTCTTTAGTTGATTTACTCATCCAAGTATTACTTTGTAGTCTATCCTCAAAGTTTTCAATTATCTCTTTTGACATTTTTTCCACATCATTCTTCGATTCATCATCAAAATGTTTATTTACATACAATTTACTTATAATCTCATTCAATTGTCCACTAACAAATTTCACCCCTGAGCCTTCATCTAAGTCGGAGCATTCTACTCCATAAAGCACTTTTCTTAATTCATTACACGCCTCTCTATGTTTCGATGTTAAATAATTATCTGTGTTCATTAATACATTTGTCTTAAAGTAAGTTTTTATATTTTCTAAATTATCTTTGCTAATAAGTGAATTTACTAATTTTAATTCTTCTGGGTTTTCCACTATTATTTTCTTTGGATTATTAATATTTAATTTATTTAATAATCCAGGTATATCTGCATTAGGTATTAACTTATTTAATTCTTTTACTGTATATAAATTATAAGAATTCTGTATTCGGTTTTCATCTTTAGCTTCCTCCTCATAAGAAGGTATCTTTTTAGCAAATTCATTCTCAATATTAAAAAAAGTTTCTGCATTTTTCTTTGCTACATCTTCATTTTCTCCATATAGCATATGTAATTTAGCTATATAATTTATATATATCTGTTTTATTTTTTGACTCTTCTCGCTAGTATCCTTATAGTAAAACGAATTTCCTAATCCAAGATTACTTCTAGAAACATATAAAACATTAATGTTACTATTCTTATAGTCTGGACCGACGCCTAAGTTTATTAGAGGTTGAAAATATGAGAATTCATCATCCTTCAATATAGCTTTAAGATCATTCGTATCCTTAATTTCATTTATTTGATTCATATATTTCTCTAAGGGTTTTGTCCCTAATTCATCTCTTTTTTTCATATCTAGATAGTTGTTATATAAGTTTAAAACTTTTAACTCATCGCTATTCTTATAATAACTGTCTTTATTTTTTTGTATATCTGATATTATATTAAGAATATCTCCATTAACTCTCCCACATACTTCCTCAAATGTTCCATAGGAAATGTATCCATCATCAAGCTTTACCTTTGATAACCATTCCTTATTTACTGCATTATAAAAATCATCCTCTATCCTAGCATCACTATATGATTCTATACTATTACTGTTTAGAACACTTATTATATTAAATTCTGAGCTATATGGAGTATTATTTAATGAAGTTGATATACTTAAAAATAATACTAATATTATTGATGTAATTTTCTTAAGTGTAATTTTTCTCATACGTCTCTCTCCTCCTTAGTATTTTAATTGTAATTATCTATTTAATAACGATTCCAATCGTTTCACCTAAAGTTAGCCTAATACTATTATTTAATTTATTGCTATAAATAATTCATGTTTTTAAAATAAACAAAAAAAACCATCTTGAAATATCTATTTATTTCAAGATGGTTTTTGAATTATTACTCTTCGTAAATATATTATTTTAAGATACGACTCCTGAAATTATAATTCCTATAGAAATCATAAAACCAGCTATAACTATAGCAACTGCAATATTTTTCTCCTTTAATTCTTGATTAAAATCAATCTTAGTTAGTACTTTATCAAAAAAACAGTATCCGAAAATCAGCAATATAATACCTATCAATCCAAAAATAATACTAACTACAATATTGTTTACAATACCAGTCATAAATCTCTCCTCCTTATTACTATTTAAATAATTAGCCTTAGCTCATATTCTTCTATAATTGTATATTTTTAATATTGCACTAATCAAATTTAAAGCCTATATTAACACTCAATGTATGTAGCAACACACATTGCATTTTTATCAGTTATAAAATCTCCCATTCTAGTAAATACTCCTGATGGTATATCACCTGTTATATATGTACCTATTACAGGAAACAAGTATTTGCTTTCCTCTTTCATTGTTGAATAAATATTTGAATATAACGGTTTAATATTTATTCTATCTTGAAACACTATATCATCTAATTCTTTACTCATTTCATCATAACTTAACATAACACCTGCTCCTTCCCTTGAAAGATATGGCTTGGTTACATAATCAAAAGAAAGAACATTATCAGGCTCTAAACATGTATATGGTATATATTTCAAAACAAACTCCTCATCATCACGTGAAAAGAATTTTTTTCTAACAAGCTCATGAATAACTGCGAATAGAGCCTTTGATTGAGTTATAAGTGTATGTCCAGGATTTATCAAGTACTGTCCCGAACTTAAAGGATCAATTAGTTTTTTCATTTCATCTTCATAAGAAAACCAGTCCAATGGATAATGCCTATAAATGGCATCAATTTCATTCCCATAGAGATAAATTTTATTGTTATTTACTTTCAAATCATATATATTTCCAAAAATCACACTATACTCATTCAATTCCTTTAATATTTCAGCTATTAAATTGCTTGTATATATATCCTCATAATACCAAGAAGTTACAACAGCAATATTTTTAACTTTTTTTATTTTCTTAAGTTCTTCTAATATATTAAAAAATGATTTTTTTATATGCTCCTTGAGATTTACATTAGGGTTTTGATATTGGATATTAAGTTTTTCTTTAATTATAAAATTTAATCCAATTGCTTCAACTAAACCTGCAGGTGTCTCAGAATTAAATTCTAAAATTTTCAAACTTCCATCATTATCAATAGCAAAATCAATTCTTCCTAATGCACAAAGTGATGTAGCACATGAAGTTGAAACTAATTTATAAAGTTCTTCTGGTATACCTAGTATAGGACCGAAAAGTTCTATTTCTTTTTGTATATATGGATATATTTTTTTTAAAATCTCACAAAACTTACTACTTACTGAAAGCATTTCTTTATAGGCACATTCTTTTAAAATTAGTGAGTTCAATGATATGTATTCATAAATATTTGTGTAAGCTCCTGTGAAATTATATTTAAATACACTTTCATCTATTATTTCATTCCAAATTTCTTTTCTATTTTTAGGATTAAATTCCTTTATATAAACCGGGAAATTTTCAACTCCTATTGGGCACATCCATGTGTAATCATCATTAGTTAGAAGTTCTCTACTCCATCTAACCAAAAGTCCCTCTACTTTATAATCCATTATATAAATACCAAAGTTTCCAAAGGCCAAAACTGGAATATTCATATTATTATTCCCAGGCGCATAAGTATATTCTTGTCTAATATTTATCAACTTCTGCTTTACATGTACTTTATTGCTTTTAGATACAGTTTTAATTTTATTTTCCCACATTTCTTGTGTATAAAGCTTACCTATGTAAACCTCTTGACTATATCGACCCAAGGACGATTTAACAACATAGCTGTCCTTATTGATTATTACATCTTGTATATCATCCTGATTTAGTATTTCTGTGTACGGAATACATTTTGTAATTATTTCTTTATCCCTAATTGAAAGAAGCTTCGAATCAGATTTAACTAGATTCCATAAATAAGCGAAGAAGCCTTTTGCCTGAATAGCAATTACTCTAGGATCGTTAATTAACAATAGATTCCCACAATCAACACAATTCAATATTTCACTTATATTAGAAATTTCATAAAAAAATTCTGTAGGAAACAATCTTAAAATTATTTTAAGCTTAAAATTAGAATATGCATAAACATATCCATCTCTTACAGATAAATTATTGGGTCCAACTTGTACTATGTTAATATTAGTATCTTTCAAAATATGTTTAAAGTAATAACTGTGATGTAATTCTTCATAATGACACGGATCCATCAAAAATCCCACATCTATTTTTTCTTTCTCCATCTCATATTCTTTACATATTTTTAATAATTCTTTAACTACATTATTTATAAAACTAACATTTATATTTCCATCAAAACTACATTTACCTGCTAAATCAATTTCTTTTTGACCACAAGGTTTATCATAATTAAATTCTGCAAAATAAATATCCCCATCAACGTCTCTAAAAGTATCATATCTGGCCCAAAACATCGGAGACATTGGGCATTTCAAGTTAAATATTTTTTCTTTAAACATGAAATCATCAAAATAATTCAATAACTCACTATGCCCTTCCTTAATGTTCTTAAGTACATTTAATGAAATTCTATTTATTTCTTCACTATAAAACACCATTTTTTCATAAGTTGATTTATCAAAATAAAACGGTATTTGCGAGTGAACATACTCTTCACCTAAAGAACTCACCATATAGTTATTAAATAAAACATCTTCAGTATAATTAATCTGTTTTTCCATAGAGTAATCCACATCCTAAATAATTTCTTTGCATACATAAAGATACTTAAAATTTTAATTATCTTGTCGCTTATGCTAACTTGATGAACTTCCGCCCTTTGATCCAGAGTATCCTGATGATTTACCAACTGACGAATCTGATATGCTAGCTTTGCTCTTGCTAGAAGAGTCACTATTTATAGATGAACCACTGCTAAAACTATTCCACCCTCCAACGTGCCCACCGCCACTATAATTAGAACCATTTCCATCTTGGTCTTCGTCATCTTCTTTTTGAGGGTTGTAACAGCCTGTAAATCCAAGCGGTCCACTTACAAAAAATGCAGCAGCTACCGCAATGGATAATGCTTTCCTCTTATTTTTCTTTACTATCTGCTTGAAATCTTTCATTATCCCCTCACCTTTATCACTTCTACTTCTATATCCTCATTTATACAATTTATATAATCCTGTAAGTCATCTTTAATCTTATTTATAGTCAAAATAGTTATTTTAGTGTATCCAAGAATTTTTAGTATATCCGCACTTGGAAGATCATCATCACTTATTCCATATTGATTATTCAATTTATCTTTCAAGTCATCACTCTTCCAATTATCATTATACCTATCATACGGTATCAGCATAATAAACTTTTCAGTACTTATTTTCTTTAAATTCAAACCATTATTTATCAATTTATTAATATTCTCTTTTGTCCCTATTATTCCAAATGGATGGAATAATAAATTAATATTTAGAATCGGTTTTATAAAATATTCATTATTTAATAAAAATGCTAAATTTAAAATCTCATCAATAGGCAAATCAACAATCAAAAAATTATTCTCGCTGCAGTTTTCCACTATTATATTCAATGCACCTTGATTGCATTGACATGTATTTTCTTCTTTTAATATGAAATTATCATAGGTTTGAAGGGAAACAAACGGTGTACTTCTGAAGAACCCTTGAAATGGCCCTAAATTTGACTTCCATATTCTATACACCTTTCTTAAATCTATATCTTGTAGATACATATAATCCTACCTTTCATATGTTACTGCATAAATTCCACATAAAGATATGCACTGCTTAAACCCCTCTTGAGTTATAAAGACTAAGTGACTATCTGTGGATTCACTTTCACATACTTCTCCCATAATAGTAATTTCCGGATTAGAGTTTTGCCAAGAATTAAAATTTGAATAAATATTGATTTCTCTAGCATACGATAAAAAACCATATGAAAGTTTATAAACAATTGCAAAGTTGTTTCTCAACGAAAGTATTTGCCTATACTTCTTGAAGTCTTCCAATGTATCAATAACTAAAACTCCATTGTATATAGAATTCACCTCGCCCTCCAAGGTCTCAGTTGGTTTATCATCAAACCACTCATTATAAGTCCTATAAATAAAAATCTCCATTATTTACTCCTCATTTACTTTATAATACTAAATAAATATTACTCATATCTATCATCACTTACATGTCGTGCTCTGCACAGATCATTACGCAAATTTACAAATTTAATAATATATATCTGAAAACTCAATACTTATCTTTTCTACTTTGCTTTCATATAAACGTCCATCTGATGATAGTTTATCTTCGACAGATCTAACAGGCAGCTTGACTACAAATTCGCTTCCTTTTCCAAGTTCACTAAAAGCCTTAATATCGCCATTATGCATATCTACAATAGATTTTACAAGGGATAGTCCTATACCACTGCCCTGGCTATTGCGCGCAAGCGTTTTGTCTACTTGCCCGAATCTTTCAAAAATAATATTTAGTTTATCCTTAGGCATTCCAACGCCATTATCTTTAACAGATATTACAATATTATCTTTTTTATCATACATATTAACTAATATTTTTCCTCCTTTATCAGTAAATTTAATAGCATTAGATAGTAAGTTTAACATTATCCTTTCAATTTTATCCAAATCGATTGCCATATCCTTTTCTTCCACATCTGTATCAAATATTAAGTCAATCCCCTTATTATTTGCATAATCTGCAATTGATAATGTTATATCTTCAATGACACTTACAACATTGTAGTTTTGGAGATTCATTTTAAAGTATCCAGAATCAAATTTTGATATGTCAATAAGGTTATTTACAAGTCTTACAAGCCTATAACAATTTTGTTTCATTGTTTTTAAGTATTTACCTGATTCTAACTTATTTTTATCATTGCCTGACAATGATAAGATCTGAACAGCACCCAGAAGTACATTCAATGGTGTTTTAAGTTCATGGGATATATTAGAAAAGAATTCTGTCATCATCTTATTAAGTTCTGTAGCCTTACTTATCAATTTTTTATTTTCCTCAATATTGTTTTCCAAAAGTTGTATTTGTTTTCTTGAGGTAATATCCCTAAGCATAACCATAGCCGAAGGCTGTCCTTTATAAATACAAAAGCTATTTGTAACTTCAATATCCACTTGTTTACCATCAAGTCTCAATAACTTGCTTTCAACAAATGGTGTACTTAATCTATTACATATAGCATTATCTATTCTTTTATAAACTTCATTTTTAACTTCATCTGTAATTATTTTCTTAATATCTATACCTATTATTTCTTCAACCTTTTCCGCTCCCAAGAGTTCAGCCATTTTCTTGTTCGCAAATATAAACTTATTATCACTAATAACAAATATTGCATTATCCGAGTTGTTTATTATCATATTAAGACATTCTTCATTATTAAATATTATTTCTTCAAATAATTTTACTTTATTATCAGCCGTATATAAATCGCTATTCATAAGATTATAGGGTTTTCTAAGTCCTGTCTCTACAACTCCTTTGTACAAAAAATATGCAGCTAAAATCATTACAGTATGTCCTATTATAGTGGTAAATTCTGACGGAACTACATAACTTACAAAAAACATTTCGCATACTCCAGATAATATAAGAAAACATTCAAAACATACAAATAAATACTTATCAATATTTTTTCCGAATATAAAAAATACAGTAGCAATTATTAAAAATGCAGTGCACAATACATATTCACTAACTATTTTAAAGGAGGTCAACCCCACATTTTCCACATAACAATCTGGAAAAACTTTAAATATACATATTGACGATATCAAAAATATTGTTATGCAAAAATAAGCTATGAATAGCGCGTACGGATTTATATTCCTTTGTAGGCTTATTTTAAATATTATTGCAATCAAACATGTAAAAGCACTCATGTATCTTGAAGCAATCCAAAATTGAGTTGCTATCTTTAATCCATCCATACTGCTTAAAAAAGGCATTCCAGTATAAGTAAACGTATGGAATATTCCCAGTACTGCTACAAAAAAGTATCCAATCCCCAATATTAATAAAAAGTTGTTCTTATTAATTCTATAAGTATTAAAAGAAAATACAAATACTACTGCAAAAATAAAATTAATAAATAACTCAATTCCAGTATGAAAAAATAAATTACTGTAGTTGTTCATAATGACCAGGAACCCCATAAAAATAAAAAAAAAGCTCCATTCTATCAACAACTCAAATTTGATAGATTTTGAAAGCCTTCTAATTCCTCCTGTACTCACAATGTGTACCTCCTTATAAACGTTTCTTAATAAAATTATCTTTAGATTTGTTTAATCATCTCACTATTCTTTATTTTACTACTTATACATAAATATGTAAATGTATTCGTTGCTATAGGAAAACTCTAAAAGCTTTATAACTTCTTTTAGAAAGTTATATATAGGCTCTAAAAAAATACTAATCATAAAAACATCTCATGAATATCATATTCTTCACAATAACTCTATATACTGTAAACTTTATAAGTTAGAGCCTATATACATTTTTATTAAACTTCCTATAAACATATCCTTTTATTAGCTTTCATTTTTTGTATACCATTTTCTTATAATTTCAGCACTTTCCTCACTTGGATAATACTTTTTATCGTCACTAGTTTCACCTATTGCAAATATAGAGAATCCAAGGTTCCAAGGTTCATTCTCAAACACGCTTCTATATGCCTCAAAGCAATTTGCCTGTTCCTTATTATTTACAATATCAGAAATCAACGGATTATGTGGCTGAACAGAAGCCTTATTAGTTCTTGGAAAACCTAATTCTCCAAAGAAAATTGGCTTATTCCATTTATCATAGAAGTTTTTTACTTCCTGTTTTATATTTTGTTTTCTATCATATATTTGGCTACGCTCTAATGAACTTATTAAATTTTCTACCGTATTCGTGTCATTAGAAGTAAGTTCAAAATAAGCTGCTATAGAAATGAAATCTACCTTTGAAAATATCCTATTATTTAATTTTTCATTATACTTATCTGTAAATTCTGGTGAGAAATCTTTCGCTGTAACCCAAAAATTTGTTCTATAAGTTAATAGACCTTTATATCGATCTCTAACATAATCAACCATATCACACATTTTCTGCTCATTAGATTCCATATACACAAAACTAGTCCCTATGTTTAATGCGTCAACATGATATGGTATAGCTATATCTTTAATTAAATTTCTCAAAACATTATTAGTCCAGTTATTAAAAAACTCATCTATATTATCTGGTTTCCAATCTGTTTCTCCCACACTTCCGTTTTCAATCCATGGATAAGGTTCTAATATTATGTTTATTTTCTTCCATCTTAATTTTTTAAGTAATTCAATAGCCCTCTTTTCACTTCCTTTATCTATTATCATATTACTAGAAGTTCTACTATCTATATTTATAACTACTGGAACATTTAAAGTATTCAACTGCAATTTATCTATATCTTTAAGCACTTGATCTATATTATAGTCAGTTGATAAATTCCCAGATTTAATTTTTGTTTGAAATTTTGAATTTAATGTTTTTCCCTCTATTTTATTAATCATCTCATTAATAAATCCTCTTGACTCTACGTTAATGTTATAAGCATAAAAAGCAAATGTAATCATACTTAAAGTAATAAATATTAATACTCCTCTTTTAGTCATTTTATCACCTACCACCTACTCTATCAGTTAATTGTATATTATTTCCATACACCTTCATTACTCAGTTTGCGTATTTCTCAAATTACTTTTTCAAAAATCTCAATAACTAGGAAAATCCTACATTATATTAATAACATTAAGCCTTCAAGCTCTAAATATAGCAACTTAATATTCAACACGACTTACAGTAAGTACTTCAGAAAACAAACTCTTTTACAATATAGGCGCGTTTATATTAGATATTTTTTCATTCCCTCTTACAAATATTATACCTAAATTCTTACTGTCTACTATTAGTCCTTTCTCTGAATTTCCTCAAAATAACTCTTTATCAGACTAGATAGAATTTTAGTTCCACCATCACATATTTTATCGAGCAAAATAGAAATAACAAAGATTTACATAGTTCTTCTAAATAACCTTATTATTACTTCTCATCAATATATCATCTTCTAATATATTACTATATAACGAAAAATTAGGCAAAAATGTAATGACAGCCCAACCCTGATTTTTATTTTTTATGCTCTATAAATAGAAAACGCCAACAATTTAGAAAAACTCTAAATTGTTGGCATCACCATTATTAATGGTGCACTTGGTGAGATTCGAACTCACGACTTCTGGAAATAAGAGAATTACACCCATATACTTTTATATTGTTGTCAAAGCCTTTTATACTGTCATTTCCTTTTTATTTGAGTACTTTTTCTTTTATCTTTTCCCCTTCTATACGGTGTAAAAAACGGTGTAAAACCTATTCCAGTATAAAATCTTCTTTTTTTCATTAATATATTTTTTCTTATTTCCTGTAAATATTCATTTTTAGTGTACTTAATGTACTATAATAAATAAACCTAGATATATAGCTACTTCAAAGCCATAGTACACAAAATTCTTTCTGTACTATTAGTGTACTTATTGTACTGACATTATTCCCCCCGCATTTCCTATAAAATCTTATTAAGCATCTCAACACCACAACGCCCTCAACTATATACAAAAAATCTGTAAAATAAAATTTTAGAAATTATTTTATAATCAACGCTTTTGCTTGGTCTCACCAAATGATCCGCCCTCCTTTCTTAAATTTCATTTAGTGAAAAATTTATAAATAAATGTTGGGTAGTATAAATTTTCTCAAAAATACCGCAAATTCATTTGAATAATGCGATATTTTAACTAGTTATTTATTCTTACTAATACACTATATTAGAAGTTAAACAAAATCACTATTTAGGGTGATTTTGGAGTGATAGTTACTTCACCACCACCAGTTACTACAAATATGTACTCAGACGTCATCGGTATTGTATCGACATTTAATGAACCAGGGTCTAACTTTATATCTTGAATTGGAATATAATCTTTATCGAAAATGAATACACGAACACTATCGGTCTTTGAAATATTACTAACACTATAAATATTACCTGATGAAATATTAAAATCAGACAAGTTGTAAATACCTTGCTTAAATGTGCCAGAAACTGCAAATGTAGATTTTAGTCCGATTATATTAAAGAATAAGCATAAAAAAATTAAGAATAAGATAGTAAACTTCTTCATAAATACATCCCCTTTAAATTAAAGCGTTAAACAAAATCACTATTTAAGATGATTTTGGATTAAGATATACTTCTCCTTTACCAATTATTAAAACGATATAGTTAGGCTTGATAGGTACTGTATCGAGTTTTTGTGTACTTGGTCTTAATCGTATTGATTCCATTACAACTTGATTTTCATCTAAAATATATAGATACATACCCTCGGTATTAGAAATATTTTGAATAGTAAAAATACCAGTCTTTGAAAAATTAAAATCAGATAATTTATAGATACCTTGGGTAAATATATTTCCAACTGCAAATGCAGGTATTAATCTAATTACACTAAAGGTTAAACATAAAAAAATTAAGAATAGGATAGTAAATCTTTTCATTGTTCACCCACCTTTCGGTTTTATTTTACGTAATAAGCATATTAATATTCGTTCATATGCTTTTTTTAATACTTCCTTTTTCTTAAAATTTCATTTAGGGAAAATTGTGTGTCTAAATGGGGGCTGTGTGGTGTCAGCATCTTTATGAAGAAATAAGCAAAAATAGGGGGGATATAAATTAAATAATACATATTATTAAACTTTTTCTATTAACCTCGTATTTCCAATTTTACTTAATCTAAATGTAGGTCTATAACAATTTAATATCAACTCATTTCCAGCACACTCATATCTATAATTCACATTCATAGATATTGCTATATCTTGTTCATATTGATTATCAATTAAATCCTTATACCCAATTGTAAATGACAATACTCCTTCTTTTCTACTTGGAGACGTATTCATATCATCATTTGAATTTGTTATTTCATCTAGTCTTAATTCTAAAACTATTCTCATAAGCCATTTATTATTCTTTTCCAAAATATCAATTGATCCTAAACTATAATCTAATCCTACATTATTATATTTTATATTATGCGTTCTTAAATATAGCAGTGGTCCCATTCCAATGTTTTTCAATTCTATTGTAGCACGTATGATCTGATTAGGATCTCTGTCTACTGTATGAATGATTGCTGTATTATGTTTCTCTGACGATTCTCTTTCATAAACAGTATATTTCAAATATGGTGCTAGTGATAATCTTCTATCTTCATTAGCTTGTTCCCTTTGAAATTCTCTATCTTTTCTTGCTTGGTCTAGTTGAAATTGTCTATCTTCTTTAGCCTGTTCTCTAGTAAATCCTATAGTTATCCAGACTCCAACAAGTGTAATTATTCCTCCCATTATCGCTCCGATATAACTTCCATTGAAGCTTGCCCATTCTGAACTAGTTAAATGTGACACATATATACGTGTAGAATACAACTCATCTAATATAAAAGGCATTAAAATAATTCCTATACCTATAAAAAACCACTTCCACATAGATTTCTTACTCATACCATTTCCTCCAATACCACATAATGTAACTATATAGTATTGTACCATAATTATGAAATAGCTATGTAATACTTGATTTAAACGTCTCACATATGATATATTTAACATAATAATTCTAAGCCATTTTTGCAACGGCTAGGAATTTGCCTATTTGAAGTGCGAGATTGGTTAGAGCGTCGAAAACTTACCCAATCTCTTTTTAATTTAAAATGAAAAAGGTGTATAGATAACCCATACACCGATTAATATAATATTAAGTTGTTGAAGTAACTAAGCTTATACCTTTTTCATTTACTATTCCTAAATCACATCTTATATAAATCCTTAATGCCTTAATCATTCTTTGGAATCCATCTTGAGTGTAACCCCATTCCATTTGTATATCCTTATTAACTCCTAATAACATACATTCTCTATGATAAACTAGCGCTTGATTATCTGCTATGTTATTACTTTCAGATATTGTGTAATTATCTATTGCTCTTGGAGGAACTATATATTGACCGTTAGCATCCGTAAGCATCGATAACTCAGTTCCTACGGTTGTATTATATACTATGTCACTAGGCACTATATTAGCCCCCTTAGTTGCTCCTATACCCTTAATAAGCATATTATAATCAACATTACCAGTATGAGCGACTTTATTTATATTTTCATGTGCTGTAATACCTTTGATCTCCGCTCCTGTTCCAGTACCATATAATAAATTCTTATCTAATGCAACGGCAATAGCCTTTGAACAAGCATTCATTAATACATCTGATATATTAGCACTTGCAAGTAATTGCTCTGTTACTGGTACATACATAGCTAAAGTTTTACCCTCTAATTTAACTCCTATGAATTCCGTTGAACTCTCGGGGATCAAATCACCCTCGGCTACGAATGACGCTGACGCATCTTTTGAAATTCTAGCAACTGTTAAATTATTATTCTCCATTACTGTAACTGGTATCTTACCAAATATCGCTGATTGTTCCCTTGCTTTATCTAATATCTGATTAGCTAATTTTTGTGGAATTACAACCGATCCTGTGGCTGAACTCATATCTCTAAGATATTGTGCCCCTTCGCCTGTCTTTTCAATTCCGCTCATGGCTCTGACTAATTTACCTATGCTTAAATTAACATCCTTACCTCTAGTTTCAATATCGATCTTTTCGCCCTCTTTAAATACTCGTAATTCCTTATCATCTGTAGTGTACCCTTCTTTTTTCTTACCGGGTACCCACTCAATATGGCTTCTTTGCTCTTCCTCGATCTTTAATGTTTCGTCAATGGATTTTATTTCTCCTTTAATAGCATTAAATCTATTTATTTCATTTACATTCAACGCCCTTTTTTCTTGTTTCGCTTTATCGGTTAAAGCCTCCATTTCTTCAATTAAATCATTTCTCTTTTCTATTAATGGTGGTAATGCTCTTGTTTCTAATACTTTCATCATTGGTATAAAGTCCTCCCTAATTATTACTTTCTATTTCTTCGACTATTTCTGAATCTAGATCTTCAACGTAAAATGATATTGTTTCCCCATCTATCATGTTTTCTAGCTTTTCTGTTAATTTTTCAGTTCTTAACTCTTTCATAGTTGTACTATCCTCCTTTAATTCTGTTTTAAATTCTTCTTCTTGTCCTAAAGCCTTACGTTCCCAGTATTTTTCTTGAATTTCTTTAATTTTTTCTTTATTATTCTTTCTATACTCACGCATATATGCGTTTCTTTTTTGCTTTGCCAATTCAGTCATGCTATCACACTCCTAATAAATATATAAATTTAAGCCTATAGGGAAAATCCCCTATAGGCTTATGATTGAAAAAGGAAAACACCATATGTTAAATGTTGTGAAAGATCAAGGAAACATTCCTTAAAAGATCTCATAAAGATTTATTATCATAATCTTTATATTAATATATTACCATCTTTTCAACCTATAAAAGCGGCAGAAAAGTCGCAAGAAAGTGACGAAAAACTGATCAAAAATTGATCTAGTTTATTTAGTATTCTTCGATTGAATCTACAACATGTAGATTTATCAATCCCAAGTGTCATTCCTATTTCAATCCATGACTTTTTTGGCTTTGAAAAATATCTTAATTCGACTAACTTTAATTCTTCGGGTTCTAAACTAGTTAAGGCAACTTTAATTAATCGATCTAATTCAATTAACCTTTGTTTTTTACTTTGCAATATTTCTAATAGTTTCTCTCTTTTAATTACTTCACTCTCAACACTACTCGAAAATGCATTTGTAGGGCTTGATCTTTCTCCATATGATACTCCCGCTATACCTACGTCATTTATAATTGAATTAATATGTATATCTAAGCTTTCTATTTCTAACCCAAAATTTTTGTAGTTATATAGTGTCTTTTCAACTTCTTTCATTCTTACCTTATGTGATATTTTAAATCCAATCATATTCTTTTGTCTATTTATTGTTATTGTCATCTTTTGTATTCCCCTTGCTATTTTAATTCCGTTAGTTATAATTTCTTGACATAGCATTTCATACAAGGTAAACTTATATTGTCAGATATAAGTAGTGTTTCAATGTTTTTGAAATGCTATTTTTTTATTTAAAATATTTTTCTGTATTTCTTACTAATTCTAAATCGTCAACTTCAATGCTTAGATAATATCTAATACTATTACTTACTTTTGAATTGATTCCAAAGCTTTTAAATTGCCTTCCTAAATGAGTCGGATTCATTGGCATTATGCTATTTAATATACACCAATCTTTATAATTCTTGTAGACCTCACCTATAGGGATTCTAATGTTTTTATTGTGAATTTTTTTTATCTTTGCTTTAAAAAATGCGTATGCCGAATCGACTTCTTCTCTATATTCTTCCATCTCCTGTTCTGCTAATTTACTTACTGTTACTTTCCAATTATTTTTTTTCACTCTATCTAAGCCGTAATATGCCCAAGTAAACACTATATCTAATTCATTTTTAATTATCTTATCTGCAATCTGAGGGTCTTTTATTTTATCTCTAATACCATTTATAACCTCTCGTTCAGTTCCAAATGAATTATTAAATGGAATTATAATAGGTCTTCTGAAAAAACCTGTTGATTTATCTGAGGCACTAGGCATCCTGTTAAGTCCAAAAAACATGGTCATATTAAAGCCTAATCTAACTAAATCTTTATTTTTTCTATTAACTGTAATTGGTTCTCCACAACACATTGACTTAAAAGCCTTATTAACAGTTTTTCCGCTAAGTTCATCATCACGAACTATATTAACATGCTTTCCTTCTGCTACTGATATTGCAAACGTTTCTCCAAAATCACCCAATCCAATGCTACATACATGTTTGTTATCATCAATTAAAGCTTCTTGAATATCAAATGCAACGCTTTTTCCATTACTACCTTCTCCCTTATATATAAAACAATTTTGAACTTCTTTTGCGTGAGGTGATAACATAAGCCCCCAACTCTCTTGAAGTGTTTCTAAGCTATCTTCATCCAACGTACTATATAAAAATTTTTTAAAATCTGATTTATCAAATAGTTCTTTCCATCTTTCATAGTCTTCAATAAAATTAGCTTTGAACTGAACTTCTGTTTTATATCTATGGTTATGCTCTAATAACTCACCATTATTAATATGAATAATCCCATTCAAACAATTAATATAATTCTTTTCATCATATATTTCTTTTGCGTCTTCACTAATTAACATTAATGATTCTGCAAAGTTTTTTGCTTTCCCAGGCGTCATATCCTCATCATTTACTGCATAATCAAAATACATTCTTTGCACTTCTCTAAATTCCATATATTTATAAAAACCTTCTTCATTATCATACATAAACCATAAATTACCCTTTAGATAGCTTGGCCGTTCTTGAATTATGTATTTAGCTAACGAATGACAAATTACATTACCTTTTTCATTACAATAAGATGGATGCAATCTTTGTGCTATACTTCCAATAATACTTTGAACTTCATTATCATCCAAAGGCGGATTACATTTAAGCAAGTTTAGCCCTTTTGCAATTGACATTATTGTTGTAATATCTCTTATACTTGATTTACTTACTATTCCAATAACTTCTTTAAAAAGTTCTTGATTTCTAGTCCCCTCTTTATATGTATAACCAGTACTTAAAGTTATTGATTCAACTGTTTTAATTTTAACTGAATTATCCAATTGCATGAACCTATCAAACAATCCTTTTGGCATTTCATTTATATTAGTATCATTTATTATTGTATATTCTCTGACTTTTCCGCTTTTTATCTTTGCTTTACTACCAGGTAATACAATCAATCCTCCGTCAGTTCTAATATCAATACCACTTGCATAATTAGGCCTATTTTTTAGCCCTTCTTGATATTTAAAATATAAATGCTTTCCACCGTTAGGTGTTCCAACTGTAAATGTACTCTTTATTTGTTGCTTATCATCTTCAGTAAAGTCTTTTATTAAATTTTCAAATACTTCTATACCGTCAATTGAGTTTTCGCCATGGTTTCTATCTAAATCCACAACCATAATATTGCTATTCTTTCCTGTTAGAATAGAAAATCCAGTGACACTTTTACTTGATGAAATTTGAAAATCTTCGAGTGATTGTGCATCTTTTATCCAATTTTCCTCATTGCCCCATTTTACTATCGGTCTTTTAGAATAGTTGTTCAATTGAACCATTGGAAATAAATTTTTATTCTCTATAGTTTTAAAAATAACTTTATCCATCAATTCCCCCACTTTTTATCTACATTGTTTATCTGCCCATTCTTGGAGCTTATCTTTATTAATATAAAATTTAGTCCCGATTTTAAATGCCGGAAAGTTCCTATCTTTTAATAAGACTTCATACATTGTATTTCTTCCAACGCCTAAGATCGGCATTGCCTCCTTTGGTGATATTACTATTTTATCTTCTGTTTTATTCATTAGCATACCTCTCCTTAATCTAACTTAAAATTTATAGTCTTCTTTTTATAACAAATAAGAAACTTCAATATCCAAAGCTAATGCAAGTTTCTTTAATAAGCCAACTTGTACTGTGTCAATATGACCGTTCTCTATTTTAGATATTACAGACGTGCATACCCCTGACTTACTGGATAAATCACACTGAGACCACTTTTTTCTAGTCCTAAATAATTTTAAATTCACTTTACCACCTCCATTTCGACCGTATTGTTATTTATAATATACACCGCCATTGTGAACGTGTCAATAATTTTCCTGTATTTTTATATAGCCATTTTGAATGTGCTGTTATATAATGTATTCGAGGTGATTATTATGGACTTTGGAAAGAATATAGGAGATCTAAGACGCGACAAGGGATTAACTCAAGAAGAATTAGCTAATGCAATAGGTGTTGCAACTAGCTCTATTCAAAATTATGAACTTAACAAAAGAAAACCTAACTATGAAACATTAAATATGATTGCACAAATTCTTGAAGTATCTATAGATGAATTAATAAATGGTCAATCTTCCGCATACATTAACAAATTAAACCGTGAGGGTGCAACAATCAAAAGAGATTTATCCGAATTATCAACCTGGCAGTTAATAACTGAGTTAAATAGTCGTGAAGACTTTCCAATTAAAATAGAAATTAAAAAATAGATTTTAAGAAAAGGTGAGTATATGGCAAAAACTAATTATCTTAAAAGAACTATCAATGGTAAAGAATATTATTACTTTAGATTGAGACATAATAACTTAAATAAACCCAAAGATGTATATGCAACAACTGTCAAAGAACTTGATCAAAAAATACGAAAAATTAGAAATGAACTTGAGAATAACATTATTAATAATAAGGAGGTCTTTGAAACTTTTTTTGCTAACTGGCTCTTTGATGTAAAGTTTTTAACTTTAAAGCCTTCTACTAAGGAAAGGTATGAAATAATTTATAGAAACTATATAAAAAATAGTCCTTTATCTAAAATTAAGATTAAAGATATAACCTTAACCGATATCCAGGAGTATTATAATGCACTAATTAAAAGAGGTTCAACTGTAAGTTGTATATTAGCATTAAACAAACTAATAGCTCCATGCATCCGATATGCTTATAATAATAGCATTTTAATTAGAGATTTCACTGGAGCCATTGTACTCCCTAAAGAGAGCGAAGAAACTAAATTGAATAAGGCAAACAAAGTTCAACCATTTTCTTTAGATGAACATCGACGGTTTATTACAACTATCAAGGGGCATGAATTAGAAATGTTATTTCTCACTGCTCTAAATACTGGTATGCGTCAAGGTGAATTATTTGCTCTTACATGGAATGATATCAATTTTCAAGGATGCTATGTCAGTGTTAATAAAACTGCAAAGAACGTAGCTGAAGTATCGAGAGAAGGGCGTGAACCTTCAAAAGTAATAATACAAACGCCTAAAACAGTAAAGAGTAATAGACGTGTATCGATTCCTAACGCATTATCAGAACAACTTAAGCAGTACAAATTAAAGCAGTCAGAATATAAATTAAAACTTGCTAATTTATACGAAAATAATAACCTAGTATTTTGCACTATTGATGGTAAATATTTGGATAGCAGTAATGTAAGAAAAAGATTTAAGAAAATAATTGATACTATTAATTCTAATAAAAGTGACGATTCTAAAATAATAAAAACTAGAACATTCCATGATTTACGACATACTTATGCAACACGTCTTTTTGAACTTGGAGAATCTCCAAAAACAGTTCAAGAATTATTAGGACATAGTGATATCTCTATTACTTTAGATACTTATACTCATGTGCTCGAAAATATAAAAGTTATGGCTACATCAAAATTAAATGACCTATATATATCCATGAAGGCTAAATAAGCCTTCTTTTTTTATTCTTTTAAAAAAGTACACTAAATTTTATAATTATTTAGTGCACTTAATTCATCTATACCAGTATTAGCAATGCTTTGCATCTTTCAGTACGCTAAGTACACTATTTTTAGAATAGTATGAGTTTATGATACTACTATTTTAGATAAAAGGTGTAAAAATTTTTATACGGTGTAAAAAGTGGTGTAAAATCAAAATACCAACGATTTAAATTTCTCTAAACCGTTGGTATTTCTCATGTTTGGTACACTTGGTGGGATTCGAACCCACGACTTCTGGATTCGAAGTCCAACGCTCTATCCAACTGAACTACAAGTGCATATTAATTTTTATATAAATAAAAACAACTGAAATCAGTTGTTTTTTGGAGCGGGTAGTGGGAATCGAACCCACCTTTCCAGCTTGGAAGGCTGGAGTATTACCGATATACGATACCCGCATATTTATTTATTTTTATATAAATGGAGCGGAAAACGGGATTCGAACCCGCAGCCTCCACCTTGGCAAGGTGGCACTCTACCGTTGAGTCATTTCCGCTCATTTGGTGCAGATGAAGAGAGTCGAACTCTTACACCGTTAGGCGCTAGATCCTAAGTCTAGTGCGTCTGCCAATTCCGCCACACCTGCATAAGTTTTTTTATAAATTTGGTGGCTCACCCGGGAATCGAACCCGGGACACCATGATTAAAAGTCATGTGCTCTACCGACTGAGCTAGTGAACCAAAATAATGGCAGGGATAGCAGGATTTGAACCTACGAATAATGGAGTCAAAGTCCATTGCCTTACCGCTTGGCGATATCCCTGTAATGGAATGAACTACATGTTATCCCAAATTTTTAAGTAAATAATAAGTTTACTATTGGTGCGTCATCAGGGATTCGAACCCTGGACACCCTGATTAAGAGTCAGGTGCTCTACCAACTGAGCTAATCACGCATAATTGGAGCGGGTAGTGGGAATCGAACCCACCTTTCCAGCTTGGAAGGCTGGAGTATTACCGATATACGATACCCGCATATTCATTTATTCTTATATAAATGGAGCGGAAAACGGGATTCGAACCCGCAGCCTCCACCTTGGCAAGGTGGCACTCTACCGTTGAGTCATTTCCGCTCATTTGGTGCAGATGAAGAGAGTCGAACTCTTACACCGTTAGGCGCTAGATCCTAAGTCTAGTGCGTCTGCCAATTCCGCCACACCTGCATAAATTTTTATGAATTTGGTGGCTCACCCGGGAATCGAACCCGGGACACCATGATTAAAAGTCATGTGCTCTACCGACTGAGCTAGTGAACCAAAATAATGGCAGGGATAGCAGGATTTGAACCTACGAATAATGGAGTCAAAGTCCATTGCCTTACCGCTTGGCGATATCCCTGTATGGGGTGAACGATGGGACTCGAACCCACGACAACCAGTGCCACAAACTGGCGCTCTACCAACTGAACTACGTTCACCATAATGGTGCGTTTTAAGGGATTCGAACCCCTGGCCCACGCCTTAGAAGGGCGTTGCTCTATCCAGCTGAGCTAAAAACGCATATCTTTTATTATGTTACAAATATTAAATTTGTATGGAGCGGGTAGTGGGAATCGAACCCACCTTTCCAGCTTGGAAGGCTGGAGTATTACCGATATACGATACCCGCATATTTATTTTTTAAATGGTCGGGGTGACAGGGATTGAACCTGCGACCTCATGGTCCCAAACCACGCGCGCTCCCATCTGCGCCACACCCCGATTTAATGGTGCGTTTTAAGGGATTCGAACCCCTGGCCCACGCCTTAGAAGGGCGTTGCTCTATCCAGCTGAGCTAAAAACGCATATTTAATTGCTTTTCAGACTTTTTCATTTTACTCTATTCAAGCAATCTTGTCAAGAACTTTTTCTTCGGAACGTTTTTTATTTTACATGTTCCTTCAAACTTTGTCAAGGCTTTTTTTAACCACTTTGATTAATATCATAATTTTTAATGGAGCGGGTAGTGGGAATCGAACCCACCTTTCCAGCTTGGAAGGCTGGAGTATTACCGATATACGATACCCGCAAATATTAATCTTTAAATGGTCGGGGTGACAGGGATTGAACCTGCGACCTCATGGTCCCAAACCACGCGCGCTCCCATCTGCGCCACACCCCGAGAATCTTAACTAGTTTTTCAACTTGTCACTCATCTCTCAGCGACAATGATTATTCTACAATATCAAATCTGTTTCGTCAATACCTTTTTTATAATTTTTCATAATAAATTTAAATATTTAATCATTATTCCCTAATTTCTTTTAAATATGCATCTACTTCCCCATTATTATCGATGTTTATAAAACCTATACATCTCCCTTTAAATTTAGGTAATGATATACTTCCTGGATTCATTAATATCATATCATCTTCTTTCTCTACTAATTGCTGATGTGTATGACCGAATAACACAATGTCAGCATTTAATTCTCTTCCCCTATAATAGATATTATTCATAGAACTCTTTACCCCATATAGGTCACCATGTGTAAAAAATATCTTTTTTCCATTCACTTCTATAACAGATTCCTTTGGATACTTAGTTGAATAATCGCAATTACCTGCAACAGCATATACTTTTCCTTTAAAAGTATTTTCCAATAATTCTGCATCATCAATGTTATCTCCTAAATGTATCAAAATATCAGCATCCTTTATTAGCCTCTTAGCCAAATTAATATATTTAGTCATCCTATGTGTATCACTTACAACTGCAATTAACATAATTTAATTTCTCCTCCTGCATTATTATTTATTTAACTCTTATATAGTAAAGAGCCTATTTACCTGGAATAACTTTCTAATAAATTAATTTATTAATTACCTTTTTTAATTCCTTTAATGCCTTTCCTCTGTGACTTATTTCATTTTTCTCCTCTGAAGTTAACTCTGCAAAAGTTTTATCTAATGGCTCGTAGAAAAATAATGGATCATATCCAAATCCCCCATCTCCATGTAGTTCTTCTATAATATATCCTTCTACTTCACCTGTAACTTTAAAATACTCCCCCTTATCTGTGAACATAGCTAATTGACAAATAAACTTAGCTCCTCTATTGCTTTTTAAAACTCCTTTTAACTTGTTTAAAAGCTTTTCATTATTTTTTGAATCATTTCCATGTTCCCCTGCATATCTAGCAGAATAAATTCCAGGCTCCCCATTTAAGTAATTTACTTCTAATCCCGAATCATCTGCTAATACAATAAAATTACTATCTTTTCTTTCCACCAGATATTCATATATTTCCTTTGCTTTCTTTTTTGCATTCTCTTCAAATGTTTTTCCATCTTCAACTACATCTATGTTTATACGCTCATCTTCCAATGATCTAACTTCTATATCTATCTCTTTTAATATTTCTTTCATTTCTTTAATCTTTTTCTTATTATTACTAGCTAATATTAATTTTTTCATTATATATCTCCTTTTGCTCATTTACAATAAAAATTTCAAATTTCATAATTACTCTATAAAGTGCTTTAAACCCACTGGTTCTTTTGCTTTTCTATCACTAATAATATTATCACTTTTTCATTTTTAAGTAACCTAATTAACACTATATATTCCTAAATAACCTTTATATGATTCCAACTAATTTACTTGAAACACATTAATCTTTTAGCATTCTTACTATATATTAAATAATTCATCTCTTTTAGGTGCTTCAACCTCTATTTCAATATCATCATCTATTAATAATGCTCCACTCTCACATATCTTTCCTATTATACTAGCCTCAATTCCACTTTCATTTAGAAGTTTTATAAGCCCTCCACCATTTTTAGTAGTAATAAGCATACTCCCAGATGATATGAGCCTAAGTGGATCTATTTTGAATTCTTCGCAAACCTTTTTAGTTATATCCAACATTGGTATTTTCTCTTTAAATATTTTAAAGCCTTTATTTGATGCCATAGCAACCTCAAAAAGTCCTCCAAGTAGTCCTCCTTCTGTTATATCATGCATTGAATTAACGCCAAATTCTCCGCCTATTTTTCCTTCTCTAAGAACACTTAGCTTATTGATTAAATTACTTCCAAATTCTATCTCTTCTTTTGATAAAATTTTCTCGATTCTTGCTTTATGGTCATTTATTAAGATATATGTGCCCTCTAACCCTAATGTTTTAGTTACTATTATGTCATCTCCTAATTGCGCTCCTGCAGTTTTTACAGATTTACCTTTTAAATTCTTTCCTATCACTGTTACGGATATAACCATCTTATTTACTGCACTTGTTACTTCTGTATGTCCTCCTATAATCTCTACATTAATCTTAGCTGCTTCTTCATTAATTTCCTTCATGATTTCGTTTATCTCTTGTAATGTTGATGATGTTGGCGCCAATATTGTAACTAAAATACCTATAGGCTCTCCACCTGCTGATGCTATATCATTACAATTAATATGTACTGCTAGTTTCCCAACATTCTCACTTGCTCCTGTTATCGGATCTGTAGAAAATATTCCTTCATATTCTCCAAAATCAATAATAGAGCAATCTTCTCCAACATCATTTCTAATTTTTACCTCCTTTCTCTTAATTGTTTTATTATTTAATATGATATTTCTCAAATCCTCGAAATCTAATTTTCCTTCCTTCATTATAAAAAATCTCCTTTTATTTTTATTTTATGTACTTTTTGTTTACAAATTTCATATTAATGAATAAGATGAGAATTTTATGAGAGGTGTTATACATTGAGATATATAGGACCATTTTTTAGGATGAACAGTCTTTCCCAAAAAGAAATTAGTGGTCAACTTTTTTACTTATCCAAAGAATCAATAAAGACTTTGGTTCTAAACTCTAAATGCGGAATTTTAGCTCAAACTAGAGCTTCAAAAAAATCTCCTATAGAAGATATTAGCATATTAAATAATTTTTCTCCACTATTATGCTTATATAGAAAAGCTTCACCGTTATTTATTCATAGTAAAAGCAGCCCTAGTTTTGATGAGGCAAGTTTTAAAAAGGAAATAAGCCCTTCTACTAGTGCTCTTATGACTTTATGTTTACTTGAATTAAGCGAATATTATTCACATTATAGTGATGGAAAAAGAAATATAGTATCTCTTGAGAAACCATTTAAATTCCTTGCTAGAGAGCAGTTACAATTCTATTCTGAAAACTTACGAAATAATGAAGGCTTATTTGTAGATAAAAAAAATATATCTGATGGAAATTCTAAGGGATTTTCTTTAATAGATAAAGATGATAAATTTAAATTTTCAGATCAAGCTTTTATGATGGCTGCTTACTTACTATACTCACATTATAATGATAGTGATGAACTTAGCAAAGATTATGCTGCATTTTCAAACGAAATTCTAGATATGTTTAAAACTTATAATTCTGTATTATATGATTTATCGTTTAGTGAATGTATACAAATTTTTCTCGCTCTAAATATTCATTATAAATATTCGTGTTCACAAAATGCGAAAGAATTAATTTTAGACTTGGGTGACTTTTTGATTTCTAAATTTCAAGAAAAAGATTACTATATTGATTCTATAGATGATTGTGCATTATTTTCTATCTGTCTAATGGAAGCTTATAAACATACAGAAATAATTTCTTTTAAAGAATTCTCTAAAGAGATTACTGAAAAACTGATTAGTTTATATGATACAGATAAAAATATATTTATAAAATTGTCTGATAAGAAAGATAGTAAATACTCTTGCATTGAAATTAATCTATATCTTTTATGTTTACTTATGTATTCATTTCAAGAAGACAGGATTTCAGAACTACGACCTATTATTTCTGGTCTTTATAGAAAATTCTTCGTAAACGGCGGACTTTTAACGAGTTGGCCTGAAGCTCCAACCTTAGATGAGGTAGAACGATATAAGAAATTAAGCCTACGTTCTAATGATATGTTAGATGAAATATATTTTAGAATGCCAGTATTACCTACTCCTAAAAGCACAGGTTTAGCTCCTGTATTTGTTAAGAGCTTAAGTTATTCAAAGAAAAAAGATTCATTAAATACTAAAAGGACTTCTTTTGATAGTAATAAAAATATGTTCAACTTCTTTATGATTATCTACCTTCTTAAAGATATGGTTGAAGACTTTATGGAATTTATCCCACCATTAGGATTAGAAAGACTCTCTGATTTAGATAACTCTGTTGACGCAAATACTGATTCTGCAATAACTGACACAAAAGAAGATAACTCTAAAAATCCATTAGCTACATCTAATCCAGAGAGTAATGTAAGTAACTTAAAGACACAATTAAACTTATCAAAATCAGAAGACCCTGTTAACTTTAAACAACCTGTACTTAATAGTTTTAATACTTTCAAAAAAAATACTAATATAGCTTCATTAAACAATGATAGTACGACTAAAATTAATCATTCTTCTAAAAATAAAAAACTAAAGAAAAATAAAGCACAACATCCACACAGTAAGAAAAAGTTTTAAGATTCATAGATATGGATATTACAAAAAACTATCCTTATATGTAAATCAAAATATAAGATTTACATATAAGGATAGTTATAATACGTTGTATTGAAAACATATGCTCTAGACAATTATTAATCTTAGCCATAAGACTATTCCTATTGGATTGTAGCAAAATTTATATTACCATTTCCATCTAATTTTAGATCTGATATCTTATCAGAAATTGCTATATTTTCATTATAAAACACCAACGGAAGAATATCGTAGTTATCAAATAGATTTTCTTCTAAGTTTGAATAATCTCCACTATTCTTAGTGCTTAATAACTTTTCCAACAATTTATTCTGGTCTTCAGTTAGATATTTTTTAAAGTTATTATAAAAATCTGTTTTGTCAGATGAATTGGCATTATTATTAACCAAAATCATATCGTATCTTTTTTTCAATTCTTCATCTTCGAATTCTTCTTTTACTAAACTATATTTTATTGTTATATTTGTATTATTTTTAAACCAGTCTTCGATTGTTCTACATAAGATTCTATTCTCATCAGTATCTTCACATAGTAATGTTAATATCTTAGGTTTGTTCCATTCACCTTCTTTATTGCTAATAACTTTCCTTGCTTGCAATTTTGTTAGGTCCTGTTTATCCTCCCTAAAAAAACTTCCCTCTGCAAGTTCAAATTCTTTATTATTTGAATTTTGATACGATTCTGTAGCTTTACATACATCATTATAAATATCTCTTCTTCCTTGAAGAGGAATAGAGTTACTTTTACTGTTAATGACTAAATATGTTCCTTTTGTTTCTGGAAGTGTTATTAATTTTTTCTGCTCTGATAATTTATTAAGTTCACTTTCTGGTGGATTTATTACAATATCCCTTTCTTTGACTTCATATGATGCCATAGATGTTTCTACACTATCATCATTTAATATTTTAATAGTATCTATACCACTTTTATTATTATTCTCATTTCTTTTTAAGACAACCTGATCTTTGTTAAATGAATCAATCTTATAATCACCAGAGTAAATTAATGTACTATAACTATTTTTCATATTACGCCACATGATTAAATATTTTCTTAGTGTATACTGTGGTTTGGTCAATTCACTTAAGAAATTATCATCCGCTTTATTCAATCTAATGATAACAGAATTCTCATTTCCTTTTATTGCAACTCCAGTTTCATATACAACTTTCCCATCTCTGAATTCTTTTGCTCCATAAACATTAAGCAATGCTTGTATATTCTCTTCATCTTCTTCTTTAAGTAGCTCTTTAAAAAAAGTAGCTATATCATTGGGAGTTATTTTACTTCCGTCACTCCAAAAAATATCATCTCTAATTTTAAACTCATATTGAATGCCATCCTTGCTTTTTGTAATTTCACTTGCCAAAGATGGTACTATTTTATTATCCACATCTTTAGAAACCAGCCCTTTGCTTACTGCACATATAATATCCTCATGACGTTTAGATAAATTAGTAACCTTTTCTAAATCTTCTGGGATTTCATTTATACCATAACTTATCGTTTCTTGTGAATCATCACTAGATGCATTGTTAATTTCTTTGTTCACAAATCCTAAACAAAATAATATTATAAAACTTAACATAATTGCATAGAAAAAAATTTTTTTCATAATTACACCCTTTGCCTTAATTTATATTAAGAATTATTTCCACAATTTACTTTATCTAATCAAAAAACTGACTCAAATGTTTTGAAATAACTTTGAGTCAGTTTCTTAATTAAAAACTTCTGACGCAAATCAACAGCTGCTAAGTTGATTTTAATCAATATTTTATTACTTAATTAAATTTATCATAAAGAAAATTAAAGAAATTGATATTAAAAAGCTTAAGATACAATATACTATTCTCTTTTTTCCTGTCTCGTTAATAAGAAACCTAATTGCTAAAATTGCCATAGTGATACAGACTCCAAGTTGTATCGGTAAGTATGAATTAAAAATCTGGCCAACATAATAAAATTGATATGTTGTCAAAAAAGTACAAATTATTAAGATGCTTGTTATAAAAGCTGATATAAATTCAAGCAAATTTATTAATTTTTTCATACTCTACCTCCTTAGCATTTCTTCAAACTCATCTTCTGAAAGGATCTTTACTCCTAATTCCTCTGCTTTGGTTAATTTTGACCCTGCAGCTTCTCCTGCTATTACATAATCCGTTTTTTTACTAACACTTCCCGCAACCTTTGCTCCTAAGCTTTCAAGTTTATCTTTTATCTCAGTTCTAGAATAATTCTTAAGTGAACCAGTTGCAACAACAGTCTTTCCTTCAAAAGCACTTGCTATCACTTCTTTTTCTTCATATTTAGGACTGACACCTAAAGCTAATAATTCTTCAATTGTTTGTAAGACCTTTTCCTCTTTAAAGAAAGCCACAACCCCTTGAGCAACTATATCTCCGACATCCTGAACTCCAACGAGTTCTTCAAATGTTGCATTTTTCAAGCCTTCTATAGATTTAAATCTGCTAACTAAATCTTTTGCAGTCTTTACTCCTACATTTGGAATTCCTAAGGCATATATAAATGCGTATAACTCACAATCTTTACTTTTTTCGATAGCTTCCAGAAGATTTTGTGCTTTCTTAGCTGCAAACTTTTCTAATCCTATTAAATCCTCTTCTTTCAGTTTATACAAATCAGAAATAGATTTAATATTAAGTTTTTCAAATAATTGTTCCGCTGTTCTTTCTGAAAAACCAGCTATATTCATTGCTTCTCTTGAAGCATAATGAACTATAGTTTTAACTAATTGAGGCTTACAAGATAAAGTATTTTCACAAAAATAATGAGCCCCATTTAACACTAAATGACTGCCACAAGCGGGACAAACTTCTGGAACTGTTATTTCCTCTGAACCTTCTAAAGATTCTGGTACTATCCCCATTATCTCTGGTATAACATCGTTACTTCTTCTTACGAAGACTTCTGCACCTATTCTAACGCCTTTTCTCGCAATATCATCCATATTATTTAAAGTCGCTCTTTTAACAGTAACGCCTGCAAGTTCCACTGGCTCTAATATTGCTGTTGGCCCAACTCTACCACTTCTTCCAACATTCCATTCAACATCTAAAAGTTTAGTTGTTGCTTCTTGGGCTTCAAATTTAAATGCAATCGCCCATTTAGGGAACTTTACTGTATATCCTATTAATTCTCTTGTTCTAATATCATCTATTGCAATTACTAATCCATCTATATCATAATTTAAATCAAATCTAATATCTCTTACATAATTTATCTCTTTCTCAATTTCTTCTATAGAAGTACATACCCTTATATAATCATCAACAGGGAGCCCTTGCTGTTTTATAAACTCCATCATTTCCATATAAGTTTTAAATGGAGTTCCTTCTTTATAGCCTACATCATAAAAGAAAGCCGAAAGATTCCTTCGTGCAGTTTCCTTTACATTTAAGTTTCTTAAAGCACCTGCAGCCCCATTTCTTAAGTTCTTTAGTGGTGTATCAGAAGTCTCATTATATTTATTAAACGCTTCTTGCGTCATAATAGCTTCTCCATGAACTTCTAAAATATCATTGCTATTAATTTTAAGTGGAATTGATTTTATTGTTTTGACCTGTGCTGTAACTTCTTCACCGACACTTCCTGTTCCTCTTGTTGCAGCTATTTCAAGTATACCTTCAGTATTATATGTTAAGTTAATTGTTAACCCATCGAATTTCTTTGTAACAACATACTTTAGATCAGGCAGATTTTCTCCTCTACCCCGAGCCTCTTCTACAAACTTAACATTTCTATTATGCCAATCTATAATTTCTTGCAAACTTTGCGCTTTATCTAAGCTCCAAAGCCTTGCTTTATGTGTATACTTCCTAAATCCTTCTAGCACTATATCCCCAACTCTTAATGTAGGCGAATAAGGAAGTACATATCCCGTTTCTCTTTCTAGTTCTTGAAGTTCGTAGTATTTTTCATCATAGTCCTTGTCGCTTACAGATGGACTATCTAAAGAATAATATTCATATGAATATCTATTTAACTTTTCAACAAGTTCTTTTATTCTTTCAATCTTATCCATATTGGCCTCCAAATCTCCACTAAATCATTTTAAGTTTTGCAAAAGATAATAATAATGACTTAACCCCTTGTTTATCGAACGCAACCGTTAATTTCTTATCGTTACCTGAATCCTGGATAGCCACAATTGTTCCTTTTCCAAACTTTTCATGAATTACTTTTCTTCCAAGGGTTGCTTCACTAACAGATATATATTCTTTAGCCATTTCATTCATAGTACTTCTATCAATTACATTATTAATACCGCCATTATTAAGAGTATATGCTCTATTGCCTGTAACACTATTTCTTAAACTGTGTGGATTAGTGTAGGAATTACTTTGCATAAGCTTTTCCCTGCTTTTAGCACTTTCCTTTTTAACTCCAACATATTCTTTTAAGTCTGGCTTTATTTCATTAATAAAGTCAGATTGAGGATATGCTACTGTTTTACCAAATACTCTCCTAACCTCTGCCGAAGTCATAAACAATGTCTGTTTTGCTCTAGTTATACCAACATAACATAATCTTCTTGACTCTTCCATCTCTGATTCTTTTTCAAATGACGCATTCCCTGGAAAAATACCATTTTCCATACCAACCATAAATACAACGGGGAACTCCAACCCCTTTGCACTATGGATTGTCATTAATACTACTGCATCATCTTCCTCTTCAATCTTATCCGTATCCTGAACTAGAGAAACTCTCTCTAAATAAGCAGATAACGATTTGTCTTCATTGTTCTTTTCAAAATCAGCTGCATCTGAAACAAGCTCTTTTAAATTTTCAATTCTACTCTTGTCTTCAATTTCATTTGATTCCTGTAATTGTTTTAGATATCCAGTATCTTTTAATATTGATTCAATAAGTACTGAAACAGGGACTGTCTCACTGAGTTCCATGAAATTTTCCATGAGCGCAACAAAAGGTTCAATTGTTGAAACATTTCTTGACGTTAATGTCGGAATGCTCCTTACTTCAGCTAATGCGTCCCATAAATCAAACTCAAAGCTGCTTGCAAATTCTTGAACCTTTGCAACAGTTGCATCACCAATGCTCCTCTTAGGTACATTTATTATTCTTCTAATGCTAATATCATCTTGAGGATTAACAATAACTTTTAAATATGCTAATACATCTTTTATCTCTTTTCTGTCATAGAATCTTGTGCCTCCTACTATTTTATAAGGGACTCCCTTCCTTCTAAAACTTTCTTCAAAAATTCTCGACTGAGCA
Organism: Clostridium beijerinckii; assembly: GCF_018223745.1. NCBI lineage: Bacteria > Bacillati > Bacillota > Clostridia > Eubacteriales > Clostridiaceae > Clostridium > Clostridium beijerinckii. Next base: position 390,283 of record NZ_CP073653.1, on the reverse strand, counting down.
TTTGTTCTGTATAGTATAGCAAAGTCATTGTAATTTTTATCTTCTTTATTCTTTATATCTAAGATTTGTTTACTAACAAAGTCTCCTTCATCACTATCAGCATAGGCCCTATATATTTTAATTTTATTTCCTGGCTCTTGTTCTGTCCTTAATACTTTACTTTTTCTATTTGCATTATTAACAATTACTACATTAGCTGCACTTAGTATATTTCCTTTTGATCTATAATTTTGTTCTAGCTTAATTACTTTAGCTCCTGGATAATCTTTTTCAAAATCTAATATATTTTGAATATCCGCACCTCTCCACTGATAAATACACTGATCGTCATCTCCAACAACACATATGTTCTTATATTTTGAAGCAAGTAACTTAACCAACTCATACTGAGCACCATTAGTATCCTGATACTCATCAACCATGATATATTTAAATTTATTTTGATAAAACTCCAATACTTCAGGATTATTTTTGAAAAGCTCAACTGTTTTGAAAATTAAATCATCAAAATCCAACGCGTTGTTTTCTTTTAATCTCTTTTGGTACATTTCATAAACATCTGCAATTTTCTTTTCCCTAAAGTTAGCTTCATTTTCTAACATAAAGCTTCTAACACTTTGCATTCTATCTTTGGCTTTTCCTATCTTTCCCATTATCTCTTGTTCTGTTATATCTTTATCATTAATATTAAGTGTTTTCATGCACTCTTTAACTAATGTCTTTTGATCTGAGCTATCGTATATAGTAAAACTGCTCTTGTAGCCTATCTTATCTATCTCTCTTCTTAGTATCCTAACACAAGTTGAATGGAAAGTGGATATCCACATATTTTCTGCTCTTTCACCAATAAGTGCCTTAACTCTATCCTTCATTTCCTTTGCTGCCTTATTTGTAAAAGTAATAGCTAATATACTGTAAGGTGCAATATCTAAATCTTCAATCATATGTGCCATTCTATGTGTCAAAACTCTTGTTTTACCTGAACCAGCTCCAGCTAAAATAAGTACCTGCCCATCAATTGTAGTTGCCCCTTCATATTGTTCTTTATTAAGTAATGATTTTAAATCCATTTACTTATTCCTCCTTTCCCAATCCTTAAATATTATACCATATGTGCTTATGTTTAAATCATTAACCTAACTAAAATATTATTTTAATTGCATATATTCAAACTTATATTCTAGGTTAGTCTATATCTACTTAGAAAAATTATAAATTTTTAGGAATAAAAAACACTTGATATTTTAATCAAGTGTTACTCACGCATTACTTAGTAATTTAATACTTTTACTCATCATATATTAATCACTCTAACTTTTGTAATTCACCAATATAAGGAACTATATTCTAAAGTTTAAGATGTCTTTTTCTAATACCGATGAAATATTAACTAGTTTTTTTGCTGTGATAGAAAATTCATTTGTTATAGCTGCTTGCTCTTCTGTAGCGGCTGTAACCTCTTCTGAAAGGGCTGATATTTCTTGCGATTTTGAAGCTATATTTTCAACTGTATTTAAGATCTTATTTCTTCCTTTCATAGTTTCTTGAAGTACCACATGAACCATATTAATATCACTAGGAATATTATTAACCTTGCTAATAACTCCTTTAAATGAGGTTGTTACAGTATTAATATCACTTTTACTTTCTTCTACTATTTTAGTTACGACTTCTGTAGTATTAGAAACATCGTGAGTCTCTTTCATAACTGTATTTATTAATTGAGTTATGCTTTTTGATGAATTTAATACTTCTTCTGCAAGCTTTCGTATTTCTTCTGCCACTACTGAAAATCCTTTTCCAGCCTCCCCTGCTCTTGCTGCCTCAATGGATGCATTTAATGCTAAAAGATTAGTTTGTTTTGCAACTCCATTTATAACATCAACTATGGAATTAATCTGAGATATAGTGCTATCTAAATTTTCAACCTTTGCTCTTGATACTGAAAATGAATTTAACATATCATCGATAGTGTTCGCTAGCTTATTTATAGTTTCTACTCCCTTATTTGTATCCTCTCTTATTACCTTTCCACCATCAGCTAATAATGTCAATTTATTATCCACATTATCTAAATCTACTGAAAAACTTTCTAATAAGCTAACAGCATCTTCTAACGCTTCTGCTTGCTTTATACCTTCTTGAGATACGCTAGTTACTGAAGTTGCGATTTCTTCACTAGAGGATGCTACAGTGCTGCCGCCAATTTCAATATCCTTTGATAGTTTAGCCAAACTTTCTGATATTACTTTTGTTTTTCTAACAAGCTCCCTCATGCTCTTTCTAGTTTTACTACTTGCAGCTGCTAATTTTCCTATTTCGTCTTTACCTGTAATTTTATATTCTGCTGTAAAATCTCCATTTCCTGCTTTTTCAATAACATCCTTAATAATTTCTATAGGTTTCGCAATCCGCTTTCCTATATATACTCCTGCAACAGCTGCTAATATCAATACTACTATTGCATAAATTATACTTTTTATAATAGTGCTTCTAATAGACTTTTGCATGTTATCAACAGAAATTCCAATTGAAAGAGCGTATCCTATATCATCTCCGTCTTTGACAGGAACTGTTACATTATATGCAGGAGTCCCCTTCCATTCGTACATATATGCTCCTGTATCACCTTTAAATACTGCATCTAATCCTGTTGAATCAATCTTCTCTCCAATTGATTCCTTCGATGTTCCTGCAACAAGAGTTTTATCACTTGATATTACACCTATGTAGCATAATTCTCCATCTGAATATTTATATGTTTGATCTATTATTCCCTGTATTTTATCTGTATTTGTAACTCCTACACTTTCTATATTTGCTTTTATATTATTAACTAAAATTATTCCATCTGCTTTCATTTGGTTTTGTATTCCATTTACCATTTGGTATGAAAAGAAAGTTATACAAATTAAAGTTATTATTGCTGCTATTAAAACAAAATTAAAGATTAATCTTTTTCTTATTGAATTAAACATATTACCCCTCCCTAATATTTTAGTATCTACCTTAATATCTTAATTATAATTTCTATATGTTTTTTATATTTCATTTAGTACCCGAAACGAATCTTTTCAGCACATACTTCGTTCGCGTACGAAGTATGTGCCAACTTTAAAAACATTTTATTTACATTAACTTATAAAACTCTTTAGTTTTACACTCCTATGACTTCTGTAACTCCAGGAACCTCTTCCTTTAATTTTTGCTCAATAATCATTTTTATTGTCATCATTGCTCCTGGACAATTTCCACAAGCCCCTTGCATTTTTACACTTACAACTCCATCGTTGCTCACATCCACTAATTCAACGTCTCCTCCGTCTCTTTGTAGCATTGGTCTAATTTTATCTAGTGATTTCATTATTAATTCTTCCATATTCTACACTCCTTCTCTTATATCCTTCGTACGCGTACGAATTATCTATTTTTAAAAAATGCCTTTAGAGCATTTTTATTATATTTTTAAGAGCTTTATCTATATTATCTTCAAAGACCTTTTTTTCATCTTCACCAAAATCTTTTAATATTATATCTAGAAATTCTCTTTCCATAACTTGAAGTTTTTGCTTTATAACTACAGCTTCAGGAGTCAAACTTATATATACACTTCTCTTATCTTCGCTACACATGCACTTGTTTATTAACCCCTGACTCTCATACTTATTTATAATGTCAGATAAAGATGATTTTGATATTTTCCATGTGCTTGCTATTTCATTAAAAAGCAACTTCGAACCATCTTCAGGTAATATATCAAATAGTGCTGCGTGATTTTGCAATATAGGTAGTCGCTCATCCTTTATTTTTTTTGTCAAAAATTTGTTGGATGCTTCAACAATTATACTCATTCTTCCAACGATACATTTGTTTTTCATTTTTACCACCTCGTTCGTTCGGGTACGAATTAATTATAGAATCCTTATATTTTTTTGTCAATGCTTTTTTTATTTTATTATAGATTTAAATTTTTATTCTCATTAAAACGCTAATTAAATATCTAATTTCTTTTTTCAAGACCTTAATTCCGATTGATAATTCAGCCCCCAATCATACATAGATTTAATTATCGGTGACATAGACTGGCCAAGAACCGTCAACTCATATTCGACTCTTGGAGGAACTTCCGCATAAACTGTACGTTTTAATATTTTATCTCTTTCAAGTTCACGCAATTGAAGTGTTAATGTTCTGTGTGTAACATTTGGAATCAATTTCTTTAATTCATTAAATCGTTTCTTGCCACCTAATAAACGATATAAAATAATCCCCTTCCACTTACCACTAATTATATTTAGTGTTGTCTCTACTGGGCATGGATGGTTAGGACAATCTGGATATATAACTTGTTCATGCATACTTTTCGCTCCTTTAGTATAAAATAGATACTTAGGTAAGTTCATTTATATTATATATCAAATTTGTGCGTACTTCAATGAAGTATCCAAGTGTGTTAGACTTAACTTATACTTAGATAAGAGGTGATTTTTAAATGAATAACAAAAATAAAGAAATTATAGATGCATTTCAATTTCGTCATGCTTGTAAGCAATTCGACCCCACAAAAACAGTATCTGAAGAAGATTTTAATACTATATTAGAAGCTGGGCGCCTTTCTCCAAGTTCATTCGGTTTTGAACCTTGGAAGTTCCTTGTCATTCAAAATAAATCTCTTAAAGAAAATTTATTTCCTGTATCTTGGGGAGCTCAGAATAGCTTTAATGGAGCTAGTCACTTTGTAATTCTTCTTGCTCGTAAAAAAGTTGATACAATTTATAATTCTGAATATATAACTAAAATTATGTCTGAAGTTCAAAATCTTCCTGAAGATGTAGCCAATCAAAGAAAATCGGCTTTTGAAAGCTTTGAGAAGAATGATTTCAATTTACTTGAAAGTGACCGTACAATTTTTGACTGGGCAAGTAAACAAACTTACATTGCTCTAGCAAACATGCTAACTGTTGCAGCTTTCTTACAAATTGATTCATGCCCAATTGAAGGATTTAATATTGAAAAAGTTGAAGAAATTCTTAAGAATGAAGGTATTTTAGATACTGAACACTTTGGTGTTTCAGTTATGGCTAGCTTTGGATACCGCACTAAAGAACCACATGAAAAAACAAGGCAGCCATTAAATTCTATTGTACAGTGGATATAAATCCATTGAAAGAAAACCATGCATATGAAATAATTTCATTTATGTATGGTTTTCTTTTATAAATATTATAATTTGTATAAATCCTACTAATTTTATTAAAAATAAAAATGAAGTAGATAAATTACAAGTTATATATCCATGTGTTAAGATATTTATTATTATGGTACAATAAATCAATGTATAAATTAAAGCAAACAAACGATTGGAGTGAATAATTTGGAAAGATTAGATAAAATAATTTCTAATTTAGGATACGGAAGCAGAAAAGATGTTAAATCTTTTGCCAAAAAAGGAATTATAGAAGTTGATGGTCTAATAGTAAAAGATAGTGCCATGCTTGTTGATCCTGAAAAATCTGTTATAAAAATTAATGGCGAAGAGGTACTATATCGTAAATACATATATCTAATGATGAATAAACCAGATGGAGTTATATCAGCTACCCATGATAATAGAGATGAAACCGTTATTGATTTATTAAACCTAGAACATCAGGTTTTTGACCCATTTCCTATTGGTAGATTAGATAAAGATACTGTTGGATTATTGTTATTAACCAATGATGGTGAATTAAACCATAGATTGATTTCACCTAAATGGCATGTCGATAAAGTATATTATGCTGAAATAGATAAAAGCGTTGATGAAAAAGATATAAAAGCTTTTAAGGATGGAATTACCTTAGATGATGGGTACAAATGTTTAGAAGCTAAGCTTGAGATATTATCGAGCAATAACGATGGATCCGAAATAAGACTTACAATTCAAGAAGGTAAATTCCACCAAGTAAAAAGAATGTTTGAAGCGGTTGGGAAAAAGGTAACTTATCTTAAACGAGAAGAGTTCGGTGGGTTATTATTAGATCCAGATTTAGAAGAAGGCGAATATAGAGAATTAACAGATGAAGAATTAAGCCTTTTAAAGAGCTATTAACGAATATTAAATAATTTTGCAATAAAATAATTCATTTCTTTCAAAAATATTCACATTTTTTATTAAATCACTTGCATTATTAATAATAATACCCTATAATATTCTTGCAAGGATAAATAAAAGGAATATATAGCCCCCTTTTTATTTATTGCTTATTGCTTATTGCTAAAGCGCAACCTAGCCCCAAGGGTTGCGTTTTTTATTATGGTCTTTTGAAAACATTTACCTAACATTTGAATACGATAACAAAATAAATTTAACTTAAAAATGTACATATTGTTAACAATATTAACAAACAGCAAAGAAACTGCATGAAAAAAGTCATCTAAATGTTACTGATGGTTTTTTTGATGCAGTTTTTATATGATTATAATTATTTTATTCCTTAAAAAATCTAGAATGTAAAACATCCTAGATTCCATTTCTATAGTACCCCATTACCTTCGGAACATAGTTCTGAGTTTCTTGTGGCATTTTATATAAGTCAGAAGCTGATGATACGCCTCTTCTTTGCATAGTTCCAGGCCCTCCATTGTATGCCATAAGAGCCAACTCTGAACTTCCATTGTATTTATCTAAATATTCTTTAAGTAACTTAGTTCCACCGCTAACATTTTGCTCAACATCATATCCATCAGTTATCCCTAAATGTGAAAAATTTTCTGGCATTATCTGCATTAATCCAGCAGCTCCGACACCAGATGTTGAATTAGGATCAAAATCAGACTCCTGCTTAATTACAGCTAATATTAGATTAGGATCTACTCCATATTTTTTAGCTGCATCATCTACAGCCGAATATATTTTCTTAATATCAACTCCACTTTTATTAGATAATGCAGATTCAGAATTTCTTGTAAAACCTATATAATTATTAGTTAAAACCATTGGTATTTCCTCTAAGTTTTGTCCTGTTACATATGTTTGTCCTACTCTAGCTGCATTATTTAAATTTATATTCTCTTTTGAATTTACTTTCTCACTGTTGGTTGTTTCACTTTTTACTTCCTTTGTATTCCCATTTGATTCAGCATTACCATTTTCTTTAGATTTTTTTGATGATTCCAAAAGATTTTTCATAACTAGCTGAAATGCTAAATCTTTTTCACCACTCGTACTATTGCTAGAATCAGAATCTGAATCATTTGTTACTTGTCCATTGCTTAGCATATTCATTGCTAATAATTGCTCATTTGACATTTTATCTAAACCGTCTATCGCCATACTTAAACAACCTTTCTCTAAAATTTATCCTATGTTTATTTTCGAGTTATCCTTTTAAACCTTTAACATAAAATGTTACTTCAGCATAATCCTCATAACTAACTTTTTTATAATAACTTTTGGCTAAAGCTAAAATTTTATATTTCCCTTGAGTAAACGGCATAAAACTATAATAATGCTTTCTACTATATGCTTGCACCTTTCTCCACTCATTATTCTCCATTAAATAAAATTCATAGCAAACATTTTTCCCTCCTCTGCTTATAGCTTCAAATGTAAGCTCCTCATTTACATGGCCTTCTAGTGTATTTGCTATTATATTAGTTTCTATTACAGGGGACGCCTCACTTACATACAAGTTTATCTGCTTCTTAGAATCATACTCACTAGTACATCTAACATTCTTAGCATAAACTTCTATAGTGTATTTACCAGCAGTTTTAGGTATAAATCTCAACTTTTTATTTTTTGAGAACTCTGTTTTCTCAATAGAATGTCCATTAATTTTAGTTTCATATTTCAATAGAGTATTCTGTGTATTTTGAACAATGCATTCAAACTCCACAGCTTCCCCAATCAAATGTGTTTCCTTATAAGGTAATATTATATAATCTATTTCACCCGGTAGATATTCTAGTGCCTTCAAATATATAACTGTTTGGGCATCATAAGATTTATCTGAGTACTTATCCTTAAGTCTTATTTCTACTTCATACTCTCCTGCCTGGTTAGGAATAAAATTTATCCAGTTAGATTTATTATAATCTACTCCCTCTAACCTTCTTCCATCCTTTCTAATTGTGAATGCATATTGGAGCTTTACTCCACCTTCAGCATTCACCGTTATACCAACTGGCTCCCCAACAATAATCTTCTTTTCTTTATCAACTACAATATCTAAAATCTTTACTGGCTTTTCACTCTTTTTCTCTATATTAAATGTAATTCTTTTTAAATCCTCATATTCACCTTTATAAGTAATATCCTTAACATAAAGTATAATGTCATATTCTCCAGCTTCAGATGGTTTCCATACAAATTCACTCTTTTCTATAAAGCCTGTGTCCTCTTTAATGGGTCCATTAACCTGATATCTATATATAACTTTGTTTCCACCTTCTATTTCTGAAGCAAACTTTATACTACTTCCACTTATATTAGGAGAATTCGAATCAGCTACAAAATTATTAATCTTAATCGTTTTATATGGTTTAACACCGTATACCAAAATAGCTCTATCATCATATTCTTTATTTGAAAATATACTTTTTACAAGACATAAAATTCTGTAGCTACCCGCTTCTGTTTCCTTATAATACACATTATTTTTGGTTGAATAATCTTGTATACAAATTGATTTTCCATCTTTATATATTTTATAAAATTTATATAGTAATACGATATCTTCATTACTAACAGATTCTTCAATATTTGTTTCTACTATAAAACCAAGCTTTTCTCCAGCTATTAATGAGTTATTTAAACATTTAAAATTGGTTATTTCTACTTTATCAATTTCTCTTACTTTTAGTGTGATAATTCTATGGTCTTCAAAGGTTTCAGTGGAATCCATTCTTTTACACTGAATTAAAAATTCTTTATTTCCAGACTCGTTTGCTGTATATTTTAAAATATTACTTTTATCATAATCCTTAATTATATCCCATTCATTATTCTTTTTTATATAATATCTATATAAATATACATTCTCATCATCTGTCTTTACCTCAACACAACATTTTTCTCCAACTTTTATTTCCTCTTTATCTATACGGATATCTTTTATAAAACTTGGTTCTATTTGAGCATTGTTTTCAATTAATATTTTATTTAAAACCTCTTCATTATATTGAGTATTATCTACTATATCTTCAACTTCTTTGGTATCATTAGAAGATGATATTTCTTCACCAGCATAGCTATTTGATATTACAACTTCTTTTTCTGCTCTAGAAATTTCTTTAACTTCAAGAAACACCACATTGTCTTCTATACTATTCATTGCCTCTTTAAATTCAATATTGCATAAAATAGGATCTTCTTTTTCAGACGCTAGCAAATTACTTTCTTTATCATTGCAAGCGCTTTTAATTTCTTCATCATTAGTAACATATTGAATACTAGTCTCTTTATCCACAGTATTACTCACTTCCTCTGTCACTATAGAATAGTCCTCTTTGGCTAAATAGTCTAAAGGTTTTTTTCCATCCCTCTCTCTGGCTTGTACCATAACCATATACTCCCCTTCTCTTTTAGGCTTCCATATGCAATAATTTTTTTCTGAAAATTCTTGTATAGTATTCCAAACCCCACCTTTGCCAACAATAAATTTATATTCTAAGTTTTCTATTTCCCCATCTATTTTACCAGATATATTTATCTCCGTGCCAATTTTTTGCGGTGTTTGCTTATCAAAAGCTATCTCAACATACTTTAACTGAAGTTCCTCCATAAATTCATACTCCTCTCATACCAATTCTCAAAATGACCCTTATTATTATATTATACATTTATACCATTTTTTGTAAATAACTTCAGTTTATTTTTTATTTGATTATATCATAAATGCTTATATAAACTCATATATTAGTAAGATTGTTTTTAACAAAACCCTCCAGTCACACTTAAAATAATATCCAAAATATAAATTTATAATTTTTTACCGCATAAAAATAGAAGCTCTTATCTAAGCTTCTAAAATTATCAACTAGTTATAAGTTTTAATAAGTTTTTTTCCAGTCTAATATTATCTTCGTCAGTTCTTTTTTTGGGGTTAGAGGTCTTTCCTCCACTCCTTCTTATTTTCTGCGATATATGTCTTTCTTCCAATAATCTATCTATGTTTTTCTCATCATATATATATCCCTTAGGGTTTATTACTTTCGCTTTCTTAGATAGACATATCGCAGCCACACCATAGTCCTGAGACACAATTATGTCACCTTCTTTAGTTTCATTCATTACATACATATCTACACTTTGAAATCCACTATCAACAACTTTAACTACAGAATAATTGCTCTGTATAAAATGATGAATATCACAATAAATTATCACTGGAATATTGTGTTCTTTTGCCGCTTTTTCAATAATGGAGATGCCTGGACAGGCATCTCCATCAATAATAATCTTCATAATTAAACTAAAGTCTCTTTTCTAGTTCAGCCTTCATATCTTCATATCCTGGCTTTCCTAGTAAAGCAAACATATTCTTTTTATAAGCTTCAACACCTGGTTGATTAAATGGATTTATTGCTAAAAGATATCCACTTATTCCACAAGCCTTTTCAAAGAAATAAACCATGTATCCAAAATAATATGCTGAAATTTCTGGTACACTTAATACCATATTAGGAACTCCACCGTCATTGTGAGCTAATAGTGTTCCTTCAAATGCTTTCTTATTAACGAAATCCATGGTCTTTCCAGCTAAGAAATTTAATCCATCTAAGTCATTATCAGCTTCTTCTATATTTATTTCATATTTTGGTTTTTCAATATTTACAACTGTTTCAAACATTATTCTTCTTCCATCTTGGATATATTGACCCATTGAGTGAAGATCTGTTGAAAAATCTACTGCTGCTGGGAATAATCCTTTATGATCTTTACCTTCTGATTCTCCGTATAATTGTTTCCACCATTCGTTGAAATAATGAAGTGATGGTTCGTAATTTACTAATACTTCAATTGATGCTCCTTTATTATATAAAGCATTTCTAGCTGCTGCATATTTATAAGCGTCATTTTCTTTAATTGATGGTACTGAATAAGCTGTTCTTGCATCTGCAGCACCTTTCATCATTTCATCAATATCGATTCCAGCCGCAGCTATAGGCAATAATCCAACCGCTGTTAATACTGTAAATCTTCCTCCAACATCATCTGGAACTACAAAAGTTTCATATCCTTCTGAATCAGCTAATGTCTTTAAAGCACCTCTAGCTTTATCAGTTGTTGCATATATTCTCTTTCTTGCTTCTTCTACACCATATTTCTTTTCTAAATATGATTTTAAAATTCTAAATGCAATTGCTGGTTCTGTAGTTGTACCTGATTTTGAAATTACATTTAAACTTACATCTTTTCCTTCAATTACTTGTAGAAGTTCTGCCATATATGTTGAACTTATATTATTTCCAGCAAAAAATATTTGTGGAACTTTTCTCTTATCACTTCCTAATACATTATGGAAATTATTTGTCAACATTTCAATAGCTGCTCTAGCTCCAAGATATGATCCACCTATTCCAATAACTATTAAAACATCAGAGTCTGATTTAATCTTTTCTGCTGCCTTTTTAATTCTTGCAAATTCTTCTTTATCATAATTTACAGGAAGGTCTACCCAACCTAAAAAATCATTACCTGCGCCTGTTTTATTGTGTAAATCTTCATGAACAGCTTTAACCATGCTTTCCATATTTTCAAGTTCTGCTTCTTCTAAATAAGGAGAAACTTTTGATAAGTCTAGTGATATACCTTTATTCATTCTTCTATCCTACCTCCATATATAACTAAAAATAATTTTATTATTCAATTATATCATAAATTCTCAATATCTCATCTTTGCTTTTAACTTTTTTACAAATAATATATCAAATAATAACCTGAAATTAATCTTATTTAATCTTTACTCGGTTCTATTTTTTCTAATTGTATGAATTAATATTCATCTTATCCTTATTGATATCAACTTATTTTTAATGCTTGCCATAACATATTGTTTATTAAATATCAATCATTTTTAAAATTTTAAAAGAGAAAACTAAGTTTTCTCTTCATAAAATGTAAATTATATATTTTTCAATTATTAAAATCTAGATAACTTTGTTAATTTTTTAACTTTGTTCTATGCTAATTGGCCAGATAATTAAACTTATTCTGTACTAATATCGTTTTTATTTAACCTCTTGTTTTTCCCCCAGCAATATTGTAAGTAACTCCATGAATATAACTTGCTCTATCACTAGCTAAATAGCAAACTAAATCTGCAACTTCTGAAAGCTTTCCTGATCTTCCTAATGGAGTTGTTGAAGTTTTACTATATCCTGCTCTTAATTCTTCTACAGTAATTCCTCTAGTATAAGCTAACGCTGTCTCATATTCTAAAGTTCTGAGTCCTGTAGCTTCTAAAATCCCTGGCGCAACTCCGATAACTCTTATACCTAATTTCCCCAGCTCCTTTGCCCATGAGCGAGTTAAAGAATTTACTGCATTCTTACTTGCTGCATAAACACTTTGCCCCTCAGATCCTTCCAATCCGCTTTCAGAAGACATATTTATAATAACCCCTTTTCCTTGACTTGCCATCTCTCTTGCAGCTACTTGAGCACATAGAAATACACCTTTTACATTTACATTCATAACTTTATCCCAAACATTTTCATCTAACTCAAATTTTCCTTTTGGTTCTTTTTTATCAACTAGTAATCTAGGAATATTAATACCTGCATTATTTACAATTATATCAATAGTTCCAGTAATCTCTTTAGCCTTCTCAATCATTTTTTCTACGCTATCTCTATCTGCAACATTAGTAACTATATATTCCATATGTCCATTATGATCATCAAATTCAGGTTTGTTTGGATTCATATCACAAACAACTACATTTGCACCATTATTTAAAAACTCTTGTGCAACTGCCTTACCAATACCAGATGCTCCCCCTGTTACAATTGCTGTTTTTCCTTCTAAATTAAGCCATGTATTTTTCATAAAAATTCCTCCTGATTATTTAACTTCATTATTTAATGCCATTTTATTATCATTTCGATTTCATATAAATTTTAGATATAATTATGCTAATATAAATATTTCACTTCCTATTTTGAGTTTAGGAATTTCTTTTTTCTCCACACAAATTGTCCCTGATAAAGTAGGTACTTTAGAACCATTAAACGCAACAGTTATATGTCCTAAACTCACTAGATTCTTCTCAGCCACATCTCCAACAGCTGTTATTTCAAAAGCCATTCCATCAATCATAAATACTTGTCCAGGTTTAATTGTTTCTTTAACTTCCTTTATATTAATAGAGTAACAGTAATCTGCTAGTGTATCTGGTGCATTATCTCCAAAAAATATTATCATTCCTTCTTCTAAGAATGTTTCTGCTAAATCTCCTAAGGCTTTTACTTTATTTTCATAGATTATCTTACTACTCATAGATGCTTTCATCCCTTCAAATATATTTCTTTGTAAAATTATTATTTATTCTAAGCTACTTAGATTATCGGCAATTTAACATGGTATTACCTTGACCACATAATATTTCAAAATCTTTTTTAAAGTTCTCTACAGCTACATCCACGCAAGCGTTTTTAATTAAACCTTCGATTACATCAGGTGAAATTGTAGCCGCTCCAATTCCATACTTGCATAATTCTAATACTTGTTGTGAATTCTTAAAACTAGCTGCTAATACTTCTGTTTTTAAATTGTTTTTCTCAAAAATATCGTGAATGTCTTTTGCCACTTGAACACCATTTGCTCCCAAATTATCAATTCGGTTTACATATGGAGCAGCATATTGAGCACCTGCTTTTCCAGCTAGATATGCTTGCATTTGAGTATATATAGCGGTAGCAGTAACATTAATTTCTTCTTTTCTAAGAATTTTTATAACCTTTAACCCCTCTCTAGTTACAGGTATCTTTACATAAGTATTTTTACCTAGCTCTTTAATAATTTTATGTGCTTCTTTAAGCATACCTTCTGAACTTTCAGAAATCACCTGTACATGTAATTCCGAGTTTTCTCCAATAAATTCACGTATTTCTCTTAATATTTCATACGGCTGTTTTCCATACTTATACAAAATACTCGGATTACTAGTTACACCATCAATTGGGAATATGCTGAAAACATCTTTTATTTTTTCAATATTTACATCATCAATAATTAATTTCACTATGGATAACCCTCCTTTTATTCCACTCCTTGCATCTAAATCAGCAATGTATTTTCCTTGGTGCAATTGAGCAATTCATAAGAACCACTCAATCGCAATTAAATAAATTTTATAGTTTATTGATACAATCCTATACTTGCAACCCATGCAACTGCTACTCTAGGTACACCAATCATGAAACGTGAATACAATACAGATGGAACACCAACCTCTACTGTTTCTGGTTCTGCTTCAGCTAGACCTAAACCTACTGGAATAAAGTCACATGCACATTGTGTATTAATAGCGAATAATGCTGGTAATGCTAAGCTTGGAGGAATAGTCCCTTTACCTATTTCAACACCAATTAAAGTACCTACGATTTGTGCTATAACTGCACCTGGTCCAAGTAATGCTGATAATAGAGGAATAGAGCATATGAATCCAAGAATCATAAGTCCAATTCCGTTTCCTGCTAATGGTACTAATATTTTAGCGAACCAATTACCAAATCCCGAACCTTGTATAATTCCTATTAACATCGCAACAAATGCCATGAATGGTAATATTGTTGTAATCATCGATTGAACTGCATCACGGCCTGCTTGGTATAGTGTATTTACAACTTTACCTGCTCCCATACCAATTTTTTGAACAATGCTTGATTTACTGTTTTCAGCCAAACTTTGTGATACTTTCTTATCCGCACTATATTTAAATTCTCTTTTTCCTTCTTCAGGCGCTTTTGTGCTCTTTATAGGTTCTGCACTTGAATCAGCTAAAGAAATTTGATTTAAACCAACTGCAGATACATAGATGTCTTCTGTAATGAATTTTGCTAAAGGCCCACTTTTACCTACTGGCATAACATTTATTGTCGGAATTCTCTTTTGTGGGTATATTCCACAGCGAAGTGTTCCACCACAATCAATAATAACTAAGAAAATTTGTTCCTCTGGTACAGATGTTTTAAATCCATTTACCGCTTTACATCCTGTTAAGTTAACAATCTTTTCTACAATTTCAGGTTCAGCTCCACCACCTGTAATATATAATAATGTATCTTTTCCTTCTTCAGGTTTTACTGTAAGTGGACCGCCAAAGCCTCCACTACCTTTTACAATTTTAATTGCATTATATTTTTCCATATGAATACCCTCCTAAACTAATTTGCCTTAAGTTGATTACTTAATTCAATACCTTGTTGTCTCATAACAATCTTTGTAGTAAAATCAGTTACCCATCCTGCAAAGAAATTCATTACTAAACCTACTAATAAATAACGAAGTCCTAAAGCTGTTGGATCAAGGCCAAGAGTTGTAATACCATTTGCAATACCTAGGTAAATGAATATTTCACCTACGTTAATGTGAGGAAAAATACCGCTGTTTGTATGACAATGATACGATGCTGATGCATAGTAGCTTGGTTTCATTCTTTCAGGAAGAAATTTTCCCATTGATAATGCCATTGGATTACCTAACATAAAGGCTGATAGGAATGGTAAAACTCCATAAGCTAATATAACATTTCTAGATGCAAACTTTGCAAATCTATCAACTTTATCTTGTCCAATAAAAGCAATTATTGAATTCATAAAAACTAAAAGTAATAATACCTTTGGGATAATTCCTGTTACCCAACTAACAAATGTATTTCCACCAACTTCAAATAAATACATAAATCCTTTTGCAAAATAAACAATTGCGTCCATATTAATATCTCCTTTCTAATTGTGAGCTTTTAATTTTTTAGCTGTAAAAATATTACCTAATCTTTGTAATGGACTTTGAGGTTCTACAACTTCGCCACCGCCCATAATAACGTTATAATTGGAAGAGGCTTCTAGTACTGCTTTGGTTAATGGTTTAGCTAAGTTCTTACAATCTGCTTGAGTTAATCTACCAACATCTTTTCCTTCAAATCCGTTTAGTTTCTTAACCCTTGCAAGTACTGTTATTCCTTGCATATAACCGCCTTCAAGTATAATTCCATTTTGATCGATAGCAAACATTGCAATACATCCAGCACGGAAACCACCTTTTACTTTACCAATGGCAACTCTTCCTCTTCTTCGCAATTTACTATAGTAAGCCGTGAAACTTTTCATTTGAGCAAATGTTAGTATATATTGGAGTATAAATGCAATTCCAAAGCATATAATCAAAAACCAAAAATTCATCATAAACCTCCTACTTATAAATCAAATATATCGTTTTCTTTTGTAAAATGTAGAATTAATTCTTTATAACTTTTTACCTTTGAAAGAGCTTCAATGGTATTCTTATCATTGGCAATAGCTATAATTTCATCATAAATTTTAACTAAGAGTGTATCATCCTTAGTTTGTTCTGGAAGTCCTACCAAGAATACTAGTTTTCTTTGATTGTTTTCTCCAGCCTTTTCTGAAATTATTCCTAGACTGACTACTATTTCATCATTTTCATAATTGATAGTATGAGGAAATGCTATAGATTCATTAAAAACCATCGTAGATTTTTCTTCTCTTTTTCTTATTCTTTCCTTAAATCCATCGTCTACATAACCTTTTGAGTATAGATTATCAATCATATGATCAACATTTTCTAAATAACTCAATTGATTATCCAAAATAAAGAAGGTATCTTCATCTAAAATACTTAGTAATATAGAATCCATTCCCTGCATGGATGGCATGTCTAATTTATCTATATACTTAATACTTTTTATTCTTTTCTTCAGCGCTTCTTCATCAAATATTTTCTCTAAATATATTACAGTGGCTGTTGTCTTAAAGTTAGCTTGGACAGTAGATAGAACCAAATTGTACTTATCTAGTATTTCGCTAGTAACTGTGCTATCTGAATACAAATCTATAACTGTGTTCGCATCAAAAATACCTTTTAATTGACTAGCAACCAACCTAGCTGTAACTCTTCCAGTTCCGCATATAACTGCTACTTTGTATATTTTACTTTTTTCTATTTGCTGTTCTGAAATAAAAACTCCAAAGTATGCTGCTATAAATCCAACTTCATCTTGCGTCATTTTTACATCAAGACTTTTCTCAATAACATCTCGCGCTAACTCTGCCATTTTGTACGCTACTTTATATTTTTTCCTGATCTCATCTACTATAGGATTATGAATATGGACCCCATACTTTAAACGATTTACCAAGAAGGCCATATGGTATACAAAATCTTTCAAGATATCATCTAGCGTAATATTTAAACCCATGTCATATTTAATGCGCTCTAATATATGATTTACTAAATTTGATACTTCTTCTGTAATTTCAACATGCGGTGAAATCCCTTCTATGTTAGTCGGAGTATTCATTCCTATAATAGGCAATGCTAGGAAAATTCTTTCTTTAATTGGAATACTTATAGTAAGCCTTTTTTCAACTGCATCTGATATAGTATTTACCAATGTAAATTCCCAACTTCTTAATAATTCACCATATTTCTCGCTTAATGTATTGATTGTATGTCCATTTAAAAGGCGATCTAAAGTTACAACTAGGGAATGTATGAAAGATTCAAATGTCGTTGTATCGAACTGATATTGATCCGTTATCTCTTTTACTAAATCAATAACATCTTCATCTAATTCGTATTCTCCATAAATCATTTCATAAAGGTTCTCAAGTACAAGAAACCTTATATTTAATTCTGTACCTTTTAAGGCTAGTCCATTATTTGTTTTCCCTATAATTTTTAAATCGTAGTTATTAAGTATCTCTCTCATTTTCTTTAAATCACTTATTACTGTGGTTCTTCCGACATTCATCTCACACGCTAGGTCATCAGTTAAATATGGCTCTTCACTATTCATAAGCTTATATAAAATAAATGCCATTCTTCTTTGAGGTGAATTAAGAAATTCTTTTTGGTTATATATATTAGTCTTAATCTCCTCAAATTTGCTATTATCAATAATATAAATTTTATATATTCCTTGCTTATTATCAATTAGCGCAGATCCTTTTAATAAACTATTCAACTCTTTTACATCATTTTTAACGGTTTTTGAGCTAACCTCAAATTTTTCAGCAATGGCGTCAACAGAAATGGAATGTCTTCGTTCAATTAATTTTAGAATTCTTGTCGAACGGTTTTCAGTATAAAAATACTTCATTTTTGCCTCCTTGAAAAGAATCAATACTTATTAATTCATTTAAATTAAAATAAAATTATTGCTATTAATCTTACTTTAACTTGTTGTTCTTTGATTTTAGAAGTCTTTAAAAATTATACTCATAGTATAATCTTATGACTATCTTATATTCAAAGGTTGATTTTTTCAAGCGTTTTCGATGCCCCCTTTCTTTAATGTAATTATACTTTATAAAATGATAACGATTAATGCCGTCTTTTTCCTCTATAGAGAAAATGTTTGCACAATTGTATTCAATTAGTATTAAAAGTAACTTTTTTAATTAACTCTTATCTAATATGGACTATTTAAATTATCACTATAACCATATTTATATTAAATAAAAAAGGTGTTTAACAATGATTTTTCAATCATTTATAAACACCTTTTTTATATAACTACTTATTATATAATTTAGTTCTGCTTAACAGCATCTACAACATCTATTTCTTCTAATATAATCTAAGACCTCTTGTTTTGCTTTTTCATACCCAGCGCAATATCCTTGCTTGTATCCAGCTGTCTCTCCTGCTGTTTCTCCTGCTGTATTTCCATCCTCATACCCATCACGATATCCATCTTTATAGCCATCATTATATGCATCTTCCAACGCATCAGCTAAACAGTCATTATTTACGTTAGCTCCAAGAGTTCCATTGCCACAAGGATTACAATTTCTACTATCCATCTCTCCACGTTCTTCTTCACAATTACAACGTCTGCAATTTCTATTATTTCTGTTTTCCATTATTTCCTCTCCTTCGTAATCAGCATTAATTTTCGTTTAATCATTGCTAAAGCGCTTAGTTAAAGTATTACTAGTATCAAATTATTATTTATTTGACTATAAAATTTAATACCTATCTAATAATATATTATGCTGTTATGTTTTATTTGCTATCAGTTAGAGAAAATATGTATTTACTGCTTTAAAAAGATTATTCAGAAAATCTAACGTTAGTAGTATTGTCATTGTAAATTTCTTTCCTACCGTTTTTTACTCCTTTTCTCATTTATCACATCTTCAAAAAATCAACAAAAAAGTAGCTTAAATGTTACCTTTTTTAGATAATATCTAAGCCACTAAATTTTTTATTATATTTTCTTTAAGTGTCTATCCACCTTATTTAATAAGCCTCAATCCTATTCCCACTCTATAGTAGCTGGTGGTTTTGAAGTTATGTCATAAACAATTCTGTTTACTCCCTTAACTTCATTTACAATTCTTCTGCTTACTAAATCTAAAATTTCGTATGGAATCCTTGCCCATTCAGAAGTCATTGCATCACTTGATGTAACTGCTCTTAAAGCTATTGTATGAGAATATGTTCTTTCATCTCCCATAACTCCAACAGAACGGATATTAGGTAAACATGCAAAGTATTGCCAAATAGATTCATCAAGATTTGCATTTGCAATTTCTTCTCTGAATATTGCATCCGCTTCTCTAACTATTTCAAGTTTTTCTTCTGTAATCTCACCTAAAACTCTAATAGCAAGACCTGGTCCTGGGAAAGGCTGTCTCCAAACTAATTTGTGAGGAATTCCAAGCTCTTCTCCTACTGCTCTAACTTCATCTTTAAATAATTCTCTTAATGGTTCTATAAGTTCAAATTGCATATCTTCTGGAAGTCCACCAACATTATGATGAGATTTTATAGTTGCTGATGTCTTAGTTCCACTTTCTACGATATCTGGATAAATTGTTCCTTGAACAAGATAATCAATTTGACCAAGTTTTTTAGCTTCTTCTTCAAAAACTCTTATAAATTCTTCGCCGATTATCTTTCTCTTAGTTTCTGGATCTGATACTCCTGCAAGTTTTCCAAGGAATCTATCTGAAACATTAACTCTCTTAATGTTCATATCAAATTCCTTCTTAAATACTCTTTCAACAGTATCGCCTTCATCTTTTCTTAGTAAACCATGGTCAACAAATATACAAGTTAGGTTGTGACCAATAGCCTTATGTACAATCATTGCTGCTACTGAAGAGTCAACTCCACCAGATAAAGCACATAACACTTTCTTATCTCCAACTAATTCTTTTATTTCTTTTATTTTTTCTTCTGCAAAAGATCCCATAGACCAGCTGTTTTCTAACCCACAAATATTGTGTATAAAGTTTTCTAGCATTTTTTGCCCAAATTGAGTGTGTTCAACTTCTGCATGGAATTGAACTCCATAAAGTCTTTTTTCTTCATTTTCCATAGCTGCAACAGGACAAACTTCTGTAGTTGCTATTACCTTAAATCCTTTTGGAGCTTCTTCAATATAATCAGTATGACTCATCCAAGCTATACCATCAGTTTCAATTCCTTCAAATAATTTAGATGATTTATCTAATTTTACATTTGTTTTTCCATATTCTCTTACTGGTGCTGTCGCAACTTTTCCACCTAGCAAATGTGCCATTAGTTGATCACCATAGCATATTCCAAGTACTGGCACGCCTAATTCAAATACTTCTTTTTCTACAGTTGGAGTATCTTCTCCATAAACACTGTTAGGACCGCCTGTAAATATTATACCTTTTGGATTTTTAGCTTTTATCTTTTCTATAGTATAGTCATATGGAATAATCTCGCAATAAACGCCACATTCTCTTACTCTTCTTGCTATTAGTTGGTTATACTGTCCACCAAAATCAACAACTAAAACTAAATCTCTTTTCATGTTCTCCTCCTAAACTCTTCTTATAAATTCTATTATCAACTAAATAAATCTTTTTATCAATAAATTGAGACAATTTTCACCGAAAATTATAAATACTAATTTAAATAATCTCTATAATTATAAATTAATCAAATAATGCACAGTTCACATAAGTGGTATATTTTATGATTGTGAACTGTGCATTTTACTATTGTCCTACACTATAATTAGGTGCTTCCTTAGTAATGTTAATATCATGTGGATGGCTTTCTCTTTGACCTGAAGCTGTCTGAACCACAAAATTAGCTGTTTCATATAAAATTTCAAAATTCTTTGCTCCTAAATATCCCATTCCTGATTTAATTCCACCCAATAATTGGAATATAGTATCTGAGACAAAGCCTTTATAAGCTACTCTACCTTCAACACCTTCTGGTACTAATTTCTTATTTCCTTCTTGGAAATATCTATCTTTAGATCCACATTCCATAGCAGCTAAAGATCCCATTCCTCTATAAACTTTATAGCTTCTTCCTTGATATATTTCCATTTCTCCTGGTGCTTCTTCACATCCTGCAAATAATGATCCCATCATTGCTGCAGAAGCTCCTGCTGCTAGTGCTTTCACTATATCCCCTGAATACTTAAGTCCACCATCAGCAATTATAGGAACTCCATACTTCTTACCTACTTCTGCACAATCCATAACTGCAGTTAATTGAGGGACTCCAACCCCAGCTACTACTCTCGTAGTACAGATTGATCCCGGTCCAATACCAACCTTAACACAATCTGCTCCAGCCTTTATTAGATCCTCTGTTGCTTCCGCTGTAGCAACATTCCCAGCTATAACTTGAAGATCAGGATATACTTTCTTTATTTGTGAAACAGCATCTAAAACTCCTTTTGAATGTCCATGTGCTGTATCAAGAGTTATAACATCAACTTGTGCTTTAACTAATGCATCAACTCTTTCCATCATGTTTCCAGTTACACCTACTGCTGCTCCACATAATAATCTACCCTTCTTATCCTTTGCAGCATTTGGAAACTTTCTAACTTTTTCAATATCTTTCATTGTAATTAATCCCTTCAGACGGCCTTCACTATCAACTAAAGGTAACTTTTCTACTTTATGCTTTTTTAATATTTCTTTTGCTTCCTCTACAGTAGTATTTTCTGAAGCAGTTATTAAATTATCTTTTGTCATCACTTCTGAAATTTTTCTTTGGTAATTTGTTTCAAATATTATATCTCTGTTTGTAATTATTCCAATTAATTTTCCATCTTGAGTTGTTATTGGAACTCCTGATATTCTGTATTGTGCCATTAAGTTCTCTGCATCCTGAATAAGATGATCTTGAGATAAAAATATAGGATCTGTAATTACTCCATTTTCTTGTCTCTTAACTCTATCTACTTCTTTTGCTTGCTCTTCAATAGTCATATTTTTATGTATTATTCCGATTCCGCCTTCTCTTGCAACAGCAATTGCCATCTTCGACTCAGTTACAGTATCCATTCCTGCACTCATTAAAGGAATATTTAATTCTATAGTCTTTGTTATTTTTGTTTTTGTGCTCACTTCTCTTGGTAATATATCCGATTTATTAGGTACCAATAATACATCATCAAAAGTATATGCAGTCTTAATTATTTTTCCCATTATAGTTCCTCCTATTTTTTGAATTATTTATTTCATTTTCAGTATTTTATGATTTTTTGCTTGCATTGCTTGTACTATTTTTTTGTACAAAAAAAGCACATTAACCTCAAAAGTGATGTTAATATGCTAATAAATCTATAGATTTAGCCTATACTAATATCACTTATAGTCGGAAATTTACGGCTCCCGGTAGATACTCCTTGCCATATTCAAGGTATATATAAGTTTTCAAATGTGCTATATTTTAAATTAAAATTATTATAATGTATGTACAATCTAAAGTCAATAAATTTGAAGCTAAAATTGCAAATTTACTTCAATAATGTAAGTTAAATTTTTTGTTATCGATATCTTTTCTATTTTTTTACATCATCTTTGGTAGATCCATTATCAATCGTCGTCGGATTTAAAATATCTGTATTTTCTGTGAAATCAAATTCTGCACCATTTACTACATCATAACAATTTTTTAAACTTGTGCTACTAGTATTTAAATTACCAAATTCAACTCCATCTAAATACTTACTAATCCCTTTGTTGCTTATAGCCGAACTTACACTAGTGCTTTCACTTAGAGGCGAATCATTTTTCAAATTATATGATTCAACGGCCATTATTACTTTTCTGCACTGATCTACAACTTTAACTTTTTTCGCTTCATTTATATAGCCATTTACTTTAGGTAAAATAGCAACAGCTAAAATACCAATAATTGCAATTACTGCAATCATTTCAATTAAAGTAAAAGCTTCTCTCTTTCTCTTCTTACAGAATCTTTTCTTTGACATACTATCTTTGAATCTAAATTTACATTTAATGTATAAAGAAATCATTATTCATTATCCATCTCCTATTAATGTTTTTATTTAAATTATGTCTAATAGGAAATCTTTTATACAATAAATGGAAAATATTCTCTAATAATTTATACTATTGACTTCTAGTATATAAATTTTGTATAAAGTTGCATTGCTATGATTTTCATAAGCTTAAACGTTAAACATATAATATAAAATACTTTTTAAAATTGCATAGATATGTTAATGGCTATTAAGCACTTTATTTTTTTAATACTAAAAAGCAAAATAGAGAAAGTACTTATAAGCACTTTCTCTATTTATTAAATTAAATATTTATAATTCTTTAATTTATATATTTTAGTACATTCCGTCCATTCCCATTCCTGGAGCACCTGGCATTGGTGTTTCCTTTGCTGGAATATCAGCAACTGCTGCTTCTGTTGTTAAGAATGTTGAAGCAACTGAAGCTGCGTTTTGAAGCGCAGATCTAGTAACCTTAGTTGGGTCTACTATTCCACCTTTTATCATATTGATATATTCTCCATGTAATGCATCATATCCTATTCCTGGTTCACTATTCTTAACTTTTTCAATTATTACTGAACCTTCTACACCTGCATTAGTAGCTATTTGTCTTACTGGTTCTTCTAATGATTTAACTATTATATTGATACCAATTTGTGTATCAGCAACATCTGAAGTTAATTTTGCAACTTCGTTTATTACATTAACATAAGCAGTTCCACCACCTGCTACTATTCCTTCTTCAACAGCAGCCTTAGTTGCAGCTAATGCGTCTTCTATTCTAAGTTTCTTTTCTTTTAATTCTGTTTCAGTTGCTGCACCAACTTTAATTACTGCAACACCTCCAGCTAATTTAGCCAATCTTTCTTGTAATTTTTCTTTATCAAATTCTGAAGAAGTTTCTTCTATTTGAGCTTTAATTTGGTTAATTCTTTCTTTTATTGCATTAGAATCACCTTTACCATTAACTATAACAGTGTTTTCTTTACTTACTTTAACACTATCAGCTGTACCTAGCATATCGATAGTAACATCCTTTAATTCTCTGCCTAATTCTTCAGCTATTACTGTTCCACCAGTTAATGTTGCAATATCTTGTAACATTTCTTTTCTTCTATCTCCAAATCCTGGTGCCTTAACAGCTACGCAAGTAAATGTTCCTCTTAATTTATTAACTACTAATGTAGCCATTGCTTCTCCTTCAATGTCTTCAGCAATAATTAATAACTTTTTACCAGATTGAACTATTTGTTCAAGCACTGGTAATATTTCTTGTATGTTAGAAATTTTCTTATCAGTTATTAATATATATGGATTTTCTAAAACAGCTTCCATTTTTTCAGTATCTGTAGCCATGTAAGGTGATACGTATCCTCTATCGAATTGCATACCTTCTACAACATCTAATTCTGTTCCCATTGATTTAGATTCTTCTATAGTAATAACACCTTCGTTACCAACCTTCTCCATAGCATCTGCTATTAACTTACCAACTTCTTCATCAGCAGCTGAGATTGCAGCAACTCTAGCTATATCTTCTTTTCCATCTACTTGCTTAGAAATCTTTTGGATTTCTTCAACAGCTTTATCTACAGCCATTTTAATACCTGTTCTAATTAGAATTGGATTAGCTCCAGCTGTAACATTCTTTAGACCTTCTCTAATTATTGCTTGAGCAAGTAATGTTGCAGTTGTAGTTCCATCTCCTGCTACATCATTAGTCTTTGTTGCAACTTCTTTAACTAATTGAGCACCCATGTTTTCATATGGATCTTCTAATTCTATTTCTCTTGCAATTGAAACACCGTCATTTGTAATTAATGGTGCACCAAATTTTTTATCTAAAACAACATTTCTTCCCTTAGGTCCTAAAGTCACTTTAACTGTATCTGCTAATTTATCCACACCTATTTGCATAGATCTTCTTGCATCTTCTCCGAATTTTAACATCTTAGCCATTTATATTACACGCTCCTTATATATGTTATTTATTATCGTTTCTAATTGAATTTCTTTTTTATATTTAAATATCGAGTTATGAACACTTTAACTATTCAACTATTGCTAGAATATCATCTTGCTTTAATATAGTATATTCTTCGCCATCAACCTTTACTTCTGTTCCAGCATATTTTGAATATAATACTTTATCTCCAACTTTTACTTCCATAGCCACTCTATTTCCGTCTACAACAGCTCCAGGTCCTACTGCAACCACTTCTGCTTCTTGTGGTCTTTCCTTTGCAGTACCAGTTAAGACTATTCCACTCTTAGTCTTTTCTTCTGCCTCTAATTTTTTAATTACTACTCTT
Source organism: Clostridium beijerinckii (assembly GCF_018223745.1). Classification (NCBI taxonomy): domain Bacteria; kingdom Bacillati; phylum Bacillota; class Clostridia; order Eubacteriales; family Clostridiaceae; genus Clostridium; species Clostridium beijerinckii. Next base: position 364,476 of record NZ_CP073653.1, on the reverse strand, counting down.
TCACCAAGTGGTTTAATGTTCATGAAAAAACCCTCCTTAAAATATATATTATCATTTCATTTATTTTCTGTTAGCACTCATCATTGTCGAGTGCTAACATAATTATAATATCCTTTATATCCATATAATTCAAACATTGCTTCTAATATTATATCCCATTTTTCAGCGAATATTACTCCTTATCTCAAAATATATCGCATTTACTTAAATTTTCTCCATATTATTATTAATATTATGAATTTTTAAAATAATAAAAAAACTCTAACCAAATAAACATATTACTGATTAGAGTTTTTATGACATTATATAGAGAATAAAGCTCTTAAATTTCATAAATAATTTTAAATTCTAAATACCTCATTGCCTAGAGCACCTATATAATAATAGAATTTTTAATTACTTAATTATATTTCAAAATCAAGATTCATATTATCTTTCTAAGTTTATTTCATTGTATTCGTCTAATGTCGTATTAGCTAATACACTCTTAGTACTTGTTTGCTGATTTAATTTTGTAAATGGCGCTTTAGCCTTCATTACTGATACAATTTTAGCTGCCCCATTTATACAGCCACCTTCGCACATCATTCCTTCAATAAAGTTTCCTTGTAACTTTCCAACCTTAGCCATTGTCATAGTCTTTTTAATTTCTACTCCGCCTGAGATCTTTACTGGCTTAAAGTCAATATTAACACCTTTTTCTTGCACATAGTTCTCTATAGCAGCAGTTAATCCACCACCTACAGCAAAATTTCTACCAAATATTGAAGCTCCATCAACTACTATATCTTCACAAGTTGTAGGATCAACTCCAAACGCATCAAATAAGGCTACTAATTCTTCAAACGTTAATGCATAATCTATAGCATCTTTTATTGATTCTATCAGAACCTCGCTTTTTTTAGCTGTGCAAGGCCCTATAAATATCACTTTTGCATCTTTATCTTTAGATTTTATATATCTACCCGTTGCTACCATCGGTGAAACTGTCCCTGAAATTTTATTAGCTTGATCTGGCATCATTTTTTCAATATAGCTTAGGAATCCTGGACAACATGAATTTGTCATGTAGCTATCCCCATTTTCCATTCTCTCAACAAACTCATTACTTTCATGTACAGTAACTGCATCTGCTCCACATGCAGCTTCTACCATATCTTCAAAGCCTAATGCCTTAATTGCATTCTTAACTTGTCCATAAGTTGTTTTAGGCCCAAATTGCCCTGTTATTGCTGGTGCAACTACAGCATAAATTTTTTCTTCTTTATCCATCAATCTATTAATAACTTTAACTAATGAGCTTTTGTCTTCTATAGCTCCAAATGGACATGCTGACATGCATGCACCACAGTTTACACATTTACTTTCTGTAATTTCAGCACTCAAATCTTCTGCATTATAGCTTAATGCACCTGTTGGACATGACTTCTTACAAGGTCTCATGTCTTCTGCAACCGCATCATACGGACATGCCTTTTTACACATTCCACATTCCTTACATTTATCTGGATCTATATAAGCTCTTCCATCAACATATGTAATTGCTCCAAAATTACACGCACTTTGACACTTATGAGCTATACAATTTCTACATGCATCAGTAACTTGAAACTTCTTTGTTGGGCATCTATCACATGCTTCTTTTATAACATATAATATTTGTTTTTCTTCTTCTATATCAACTAAATCTTGTCCATGTTTGCCTGTTGGTTTAAATCCTGCTGCAAGTTTTGCTCTCTCTAATACTACATTTCTTTCTCGTTCAACTGAATCTCTATACTTAGGTTCTTCTCCTACAATCATAGCATAAGGAATTTTTTCTATTTCCTCTTTACTAATATTATTTTCTTTTGCTAATACAGCAACTCTAGTAAGAACCTCGTGTTTTAAAGCTAGAAGTTGATTCTCAAACTGAAACATTACACACACTCTCCCATGAATAATTTTTATCTTACATTTATAATACAAAATAATTATAGCATACTCTTGTTAAAATTATAACAAATATTATATAATTTAAATTTTCTAAATTTTCTTAATATACGTTCTATTTTCATATGTATATAGTGATATTTCTTAACTAGTTTAGTTAAAATTTTTTCTTGTATTTCCACTTCTTTTCGAATATGTTTATTTACCTTATATTAGTTATATCAAGGGATTTATATTATATTTATATTATTGCATCAATGATAAATTATTAACATTATTGAATATATTAATCTGACATTTTTGACGAAATAAAAAGTCTAGGAAATAAAATCCTAGACTTTTCATTATATATTAACCTTTTTAATCCACTCTATACATTTATCTTATTTTCCCTCGCATAATAAAATAAATATTGCTGTGCAAAACCTGCTAATTTACCAAACTTGTTCCTTCCAAAAATTCTAATCTTATTTAGAGATGCATCCTCTGCCCCATAAAAATGAATCATCGCACGTTTAACCCATACATCTACTGGAAATGCTGAAGTCTTTTCCATTGAAAATAACATTATACAGTCAGCTACCTTTGAACCAACACCTTTAAATTCTTGAAGTGCATTATGACATTCATCATCATCTAAATTTTTAATATAATCCAGATCATACTTTATATATTCATTTGCATCATTTGTTTTTAAGTTCCCTTTTCCACTCTTAGAATTATACACATTTTTTATTGTATCAAATATGTATTTACTTCTGAAAGATGCTCCTGTCTCCTGTATTTCTTCTAATGTAGCATCTTTTATTTCATCTATATTGGGAAACGCATAGTAAGTTTTATCCTTATAAATAATTTCTTTTCCCCATTTATTAGATATTTTATTTACAGTCTTCTTTATTGATGGTATATTATTTCGAGCTGAAATAATAAAGCTAAGCAACATTTCAAATGGGTCTTGATTCAAGACTCTAACACCATATCCAAATTCAATACTTTGTTTAAGCAAAACATCTTTTGAAAGTTCATCTTTTATAACTGAGTAATCTCTATCTAAATCAAAATACTTAAGCCAAATATTTTGAAAATCTTCCTTTGTAGAATTATAAATTATTACGTCATTTCCCTCTTCTTTAACTTCAATTAATCTTCCAAACGCAATTACAATAAAATCATTTTCTGCTACCTCTTCAAACCTAAAAATTTGTCCGCACTCAAATATATGTTTTAATTTAAAATTTCTTAATTCTTTTATTATTAAATAATTATCATAAAATTCTACAGATTTATAATCCATTTTATTATCCGTCTCCCTTACAGTATAAAATTATTTAGTTTGCATCATCTCATAATCTAATATGCATATTGATGAACCCTACTCTTTGATTATGAATATTCAAAATATATTTTTATCTTTTTAGTAAAATCATTGATAAACATAATATCATATCAACCTTAGTTTTAACTTATTTCATTCATATATTCTTCTTTAAATAATATATTCTACACTAAAGTTTTTTTCTAAAGATTATGTCACAGTTTATATTGCCCATTTTCTGATGTGTACCACCTATATCATATTTTTTAACTATTTATTTTTTTAATATCCAATATTCAATTAAATTATACAATTAATCTTAAGAAAATAGTTATTATTTAATATATTATATCACTTACTTAACAGTAATAAAATGTTTTGTTGAATTTTACAATATTCTTTAGTTTAAACTTATTTATGTAATCTAGTAGTTATTTATATATTTCCCTAAAAATAAAAAAACCCAAGCATAAACTTGAGTTTTTCCATATATTCATGATATTATTTAGAATAATCATAGAATCCTTTTCCTGATTTTCTTCCAAGCCATCCAGCTCTAACATATTTTCTTAATATGCTACTAGCTCTGTACTTGTTATCACCTGTTTCAGTGAATAAAACATCCATGATAGCTAAGCAAACGTCTAATCCAATAAGATCTCCTAAAGCTAAAGGTCCCATTGGATGGTTAGCACCATATTTCATAGCTGTATCAATATCTTCAACTGAAGCTATTCCTTCTTGTAGGATAAATGAAGCTTCGTTAATCATTGGGATTAATATTCTGTTTACAACGAATCCTGGAGCTTCTGCAACTTCTACTGGTTCTTTTCCAATAGCAACTGATAATTCCTTAACAGCATCAAAAGTTTCTTGAGAAGTAGCTATTCCTTTAATAATTTCAACAAGCTTCATTACTGGAGCTGGATTAAAGAAATGCATTCCGATAACTTTATCAGGTCTCTTTGTAGCTGAAGCAACTTCAGTAATTGATAAAGATGAAGTGTTTGAAGCTAAAATCGCTTCTGGCTTACAAATTCCATCTAATTCAGCGAAGATTTCCTTCTTAATTTTCATGTTTTCGATTGCAGCTTCAACTACTAAATCACAGTCAGCAGCTAATTTCATATCAGTTGTTCCTGAAATTCTTGAAAGTATAGCTTCTTTATCTTCTTCAGACATTTTTCCTTTAGCAACTTGCTTTTCTAATCCTTTAGTGATTCCAGCTATTCCTCTGTCAACAAATTCTTCCTTTATGTCTCTTACAATTACTTCACAACCTTTTTGAGCGAATGCTTGAACGATACCAGCACCCATTGTTCCTGCTCCAAGTACAAAAATCTTTTTCATAAATTATTCCTCCTCTAAATCTTTTCATTATAGATATCCTTAGCTAAAATATATATTTTAACTAAGGATTAACTTCATAATTATCTAATTGTTACTTATTGAATAATATTGTTAATTAATTATCTTTAATGTTACATTATTAACTTTCAATAGTACAATCTAACAAAAACATATCTAAATTAACCGAATAATTATTCAGCGCTCTTTATTTCTTTAACTTGAGCTATTAATTCTGGTACTACTTTAGTAAGATCACCAACTATTGCATAGTCAGCAATTTTCATTATTGGAGCTGAATCATCTTTATTTACAGCAATGATTAAATCTGAATCTTGCATACCAGCAACGTGTTGGATAGCTCCAGAAATACCACAAGCTATATATATTTGAGGTCTAACAGTCTTACCAGTTTGACCTACTTGATATGCTCCATCAATCCATCCTTTTTCTACAGCTGCTCTTGATCCAGCCACAGTTCCGCCTAGAGCTTCTGCTAATTCTTTAAGTAATTGGAAGTTTTCTTTGTTTCCAACTCCTCTACCACCTGATACAATGAAATCTGCTTCAGCTATATCAACGATATCTTTCTTAGCTTTTATAGTTTCTAAAACTTTAGTTCTTACATCGCTATCTTCTAATTTAACATCAACTTTTTCAATTTTACATTTAGATGGATCAGTTGTAATCTTTGCAAATACTCCTGGTCTTACTGTTGCCATTTGTGGTCTATGTTCTGGACAAGCAATTGTAGCCATTAGGTTACCACCAAATGCTGGTCTTGTAGCTAAAAGATCGCCATTTGTGACATCAACGTCAATTGATGTACAGTCTGCTGTTAATCCTGTTGATAATCTAGCAGCTATTCTTGGACCTAAATCTCTTCCGATGAAAGTAGCTCCTACGAATAATATTCCTGGTTTTCTTTCATTTGCTAAATCACAAATAACTTTTGTGTAAGCATCAGTTGTATAGTGTTCTAAGTTTTTATCATCAGCAACTAAAACTTCATCTGCACCGTGCTCTGCTAAAGTTTTTGCTAATCCTTCTATGTTGCTACCTAATAATAAAGCTGTAAGATTTACTCCTAATTCATCAGCAATTCTTCTACCTTCACCAAGTAGTTCTAAAGATACTTTTTGTAATTCGCCTTCTCTTTGTTCAGCAAAGACCCAAACGCCTTTGTAATCTGCTATATTCATAATAAATTACCCTCCTATTATCTTAGATGTAGTGTTTTTCTTTTAATTTTCCTACAACATAGTATGCTGCATTTTTAGGTGCTTCTCTTACTATTTCTCCTGCACCTTTAACTTCCTTAGTCATTGACTTCTTAACCTTTGTAGGTGAGCCTTTAAGCCCTAATTCAGCTACATCTACATCTATATCAGCTGCGCTCATAACTTTGATTTCATCATCTGAAGTTTCGAATATATCTACAACATTCATATATCTAGTTTCATTTAATTCTTCGATTGCAGTTAATAGACATGGAGTTTTAACTTCTACTACTTGATGTCCATCTTCTAGTGCTCTATTTACTATTAATGTATTTCCTTCAACTTTAACGTCTTGAACGTAAGTTACTTGAGGAATGTTTAAATGTTCTGCTATTTCTGGTCCTACTTGTGCAGTATCTCCATCAATCGCTTGTCTTCCAGCAAATACCAAATCATAATCTAATTTAGCTATTACTCCTGCAAGTGCCTTTGAAGTTGCTAATGTATCTGCTCCCCCAAGTGCTCTATCTGTTAATAGGACAGCTTCATCAGCTCCCATACATAATGCTTCTCTTAAAACCGCTTTAGCCATTGGAAGTCCCATACTTATTACAGTAACTTTTCCTCCAACTTTTTCTTTTAATTGTAATGCACCTTCTAAAGCGTGTTTATCCTCTGGATTCATTATTGATGGAACACCATCTCTTATTAATGTACCAGTTTTAGGATCAATTTTTACTGCTGTAGTATCTGGAACTTGTTTTACACAAACTACTATATTCATTCTAAAAGTCCTCCTATCTTAAAATGCTTCCTGCGATAACCATCTTTTGAACTTCTGAAGTTCCTTCGTAGATTTCGCATATTTTAGCATCTCTCATCATTCTTTCTACTGGGTATTCTTTAGTGTAACCATATCCACCAAAGATTTGAACTGCTTTAGTTGTAACTTCCATTGCAACATCTGCAGCAAATAATTTAGCTCTTGCAGCATCCACTGAGTAAGGCTCACCAGCTTGCTTCTTTGTTGCAGCTAGGTATACTAAGTATTTAGCAGCTTGGATTTTAACATCCATTTCAGCTATATACCATTGTAATCCTTGGAATGCTGATAATGGTTTATTAAACTGTTTTCTTTCTTTCATATAGTTAACAGCTTCTTCAAAAGCTCCTTCTGCAATACCTAAAGCTTGAGCAGCTATACCAATTCTTCCTCCATCAAGAGTTTTCATTGCTATACCAAATCCCTTACCTTCTTTGCTAAGTAGGTTTTCTTTTGGTACTATGCAGTTTTCCATAACTAACTCAGTAGTTGAAGATGCTCTGATCCCCATCTTGTTTTCTAATTTTCCTATTGAGAATCCTGGGAATGACTTTTCTACTATGAATGCAGAAATTCCTTTTGTTCCTTGACTCTTATCAGTCATAGCAAATATTATGAAAGTTTCAGCAACTCCACCATTTGTTATGAAGATTTTTGAACCATTTAATACATAATGGTCTCCTTCTAATACAGCAGTTGTTTGTTGTCCTGCAGCATCTGTACCAGCGCCTGGTTCTGTTAATCCGAAAGCACCGATTTTCTTACCACTACAAAGATCTGGCAAATATTTTGCTCTTTGTTCGTTAGTTCCATTTTCATTAATTACTGATGCACATAATGATGTATGCGCTGAAAGAATAACTCCTGTAGTACCACAAACTTTTGATAATTCTTCCACAGCTATTATATATGAAAGAACATCTCCGCCTGCTCCACCAAATTCTTTAGAAAATGGGATACCCATCATTTTAAGCTTAGCCATTTTTTCAACGTTTTCCATAGGGAATCTTTCTGATTCGTCGATTTCAGCAGCTATTGGCTTAACTTCATTTACTGCGAATTCTCTAACCATTTGTTGTACTAATTGTTGTTCTCTAGTTAATTGGAAATTCATTAAATTACCCTCCTTGTTAATTAAACCTATTTGATACAAACTATATATAAATCTCTAATAGATTTTTAACTAATTATTAAAAAATTATTTATTTTGAAAATTCTTTTCTGCTCTTCTTTCTAAGAACGCAGTCATTCCTTCTGTTTGATCTTCTGTTGCAAAGCACTTTCCAAAGTCTTCTGCTTCTATTAATATAGCTGCATCTATATCAACTTGCATTCCTCTGTCTATAGCATCTTTACAATATGCAACTGCTTTTGGAGCATTAGCTGCAATCTTGTTAGCCATTGCTTTTGCTTCTTCCATCAATTTTTCTAATTCAACTACTTTATTAACTAAACCTATTCTATAAGCTTCTTCTGCATTTATAAGGTCACAAGTATAAATTAATTCTTTAGCTTTTCCTGGCCCTACAATTCTAGCTAATCTTTGAGTTCCACCAAATCCTGGAGTTATTCCAAGTCCTGCTTCTGGTTGACCAAATTTAGCTTTAACTGAAGCTATTCTTATGTCACATGACATAGCAAGTTCACATCCACCACCAAGAGCAAATCCTGATATAGCTGCGATAACTGGCTTATCCAATTTTTCTAATCTTCTGAAGACATTGTTTCCTAAAATACCAAATTCTTTACCTTGTTCTTCATTAAGATCTTTCATTTCTGAAATATCTGCTCCAGCAACAAAAGATTTCTCACCAGCACCTGTAACTATAACTGCATACACATTGTTGTCTGCTTCTAAATCATCTAAAACAACATTTAAATCTTTTAGTGTTTCTGAATTCAATGCATTTAATGCCTTTGGTCTATTGATTGTAACAATAGCTAAATGCCCTTCTTTTTCAAGAATAACATTTTTTAATTCCATTCTAAGGACCTCCTTCAAACTTGCTTATTTTTTTAATTTTCACACTATTTTTTATATTTTTTATCCTAATTGTTAATAATATAACAAATAAGTCTAAAAAAATATCAAGACTTCACGCCTCAATTAAAATTATAATACGTTCCTAGATTATTTGCAATAAAATATTGCGTTATTAATATAAGTTTTTAAGTATATGAAAAAAATAACTGATCAAAGGTATATATCTATTTTCATGCCAAACAGAGAAGAAAACTTTATTCATGTAAAGCTTTTGCATAAATTTTTCTTAAATCTATTTCTAAAAACAAATATATATATTTAATCTGTTATTTTTTGAACAAGCTTTAAATAATATATTGCAATATTTATTATATTTTTAACCTTCACTCTCATTTAATAAATAAATTAAAGTCAATAAGCTTTCACTTAGATGTACATTTTCTACTTTCACATGATCTGGAACTACTAAATCTACAGGTGCAAAATTCCAAATTGCTCTTACTCCCCCCCTTATTAATTCATCAGCAACAACTTGAGCATTTTTTCTAGGAACACAAATTATACCAATATCTATTTTATGTTCTTCTAGTACGGATTCCATTTCGTCTATATCCATTATTTCTACATCTCTGATTTTCATTCCTATTAATTTAGGATTTGCATCAAATATTGCTGTTATTTTAAATCCTAAATTTTCAAATCTAGAATAATTCGAAACTGCTTGCCCTATATTTCCAGCACCAACCAGTGCAGCTTCATAACCTCTGTCTAATCCCAATATAGCGCTAATTTGGGTATATAGTTCCTTAACATTATATCCATAACCTTGTTGTCCAAAATCTCCAAAACAATTTAAATCTTGTCTAATTTGTGATGCAGTAAATCCAATCTTTTCTCCTAATTCTTTTGAAGAAATTCTATCCACCTCATTTTTCATAAGTTCTTCAAGATATCTATGATACTTAGGCAACCTTTTGATAACTGCCATCGATATATTTTTATGCTTTTCCATATCTACTTTCTCCTATTTCAATACTTTTATATTTTTCGACCCTATAATATTTATATCAAATTAAATTATATAACTACTATTTAGACTTTTAGTAATTATGATTAGTCTATTTATTAACAATCAATTTTAAAATTATATTCACATTGTTAAATTTTAATTAATTGCTATAATTTATAATTCTACCATATTTCTATATTTTTATGTCAAGCTTAATTAAATTATTTATTCAAAAGTGCCTATAAATTTAAAATTTCTCTTGATAAGCAACAGAAGTCTCTAGAAAACTCACTGCTATGAAATTTTACTTTTTTATATTTTGACCACTTTTTTTAATTTAAACCGCTTTATTTTTAACCTTTTCTATATAATAACAATATCAATACTTAAACATGTGTTCAAGAATTTTATTTTAACATTGCGATTTTTGTTTATATTAAATAATATCTTTATAAAATTTTATACCTTTTAACAAAATCAAAAAAATATTTCAAAATAATTTTTCAACCATTTTGAAATATTTCTTATCTTAAGAAATTAAATTACTTTAATTACCTTATTTTCATTGATAAACACATTGTTCAATATCATATTTAATACGCTATCGCAAACATAATACGAAAAGGTTAAATCATTATAATAATTTATAGTTCCATCATATTGCTTCTGTAGCTGCATTATAAACTCTTCTATATTACTTGAATCTACATGTGTATTTATAATTCCTGTCGGATCAAACGACTTAGCTACCTTAGCTAAATTTTTCTCATACATCATATGATGTTTTACAGCGCTCGTACTCTTAAATTCCCATCTATAATAGTGTGGTGCACAGAAAAAATCACATAAAAAGTGACATATTACTCCAAGCTCTTCACTAAACTTACCAATTGTCATATCATAGTATATTTCTTCCAATGATAATGATGATAAATGTATAATCTTTTCAATAATCATATTTATACTTTCATTAAAATAATGCTTCTTAAATTTATATTTAGGCGCACAATCAGGTTTCACGTTCCCCCATATAAATCTTTTATTATTAATTAAATAAATACTCTTTGTATTAGCATATTTTATAATATTTTCTGCCATAATCTTGTGAGTATTGATCATCAATGCTTGATCACATCCTCTGCATATTAAATTTTATATTTTATGAAACCCTCATTTAGGCGTTTCGTTATTTTTTATAAATTAAATTTGTTTTGTATACTTATAATAATACTCTAGATTCAAATTTACAACACTTTATTAATCGATTTCTTCAAGTATTATATGTACTAATACCCAAGAATATCAAAGCTCATAACGTATTAAACTATATTAGTAAAAATATTAGTTTAATATAGTTTAGGCATACATTTCATATGTTTTCCTTATATACTAACTCTAACTTGCACATGCTTTCTAAGTGCATCTCCAAAGATAAATAAGCTGCTTCAGTATCATTAAGATATATTGAAACAGCTTACTTACTATAGAAATTTATTATATTCTTTATTTTCGTTGAGCCTATTTAATAAATGTTTTATTTCCTGATCCTTATTTTTATCCATTACAAGAATAACATCTCCAGCATCTACTACAACTAAGTCTTTTATTCCAAACCCAATTATCAGGTTCTTGTCCCCAAATATGGAGCAATTCTCGCAATCGTCAATATAAACATTCTTAGATATACTATTATTTCTATAAGTGCTCAGTAGCCTACTTAAAGCGCCAAAACTTCCCATATCATCCCAACTAAAATCACATTTAATAACATAGGCTTTTCTAGTTCTTTGCATAACCCCAAAGTCTATAGAAATTCCGTCTATAAGTTCATATTGGTCTTTTATAACACTCTCTTCATTTTCCTCTCCTAAATTTTTATATATCTCCATCAGTGATTTATGCAATTTAGGCAAGTATTTTTCTATTTCTCTTAGTATAACGTCGGCCCTAAATATAAACATCCCAGAATTCCATAAATAAGTTCCTTTTAATATGAAATCTTTAGCTACCTCTGAATTTGGTTTTTCTGTAAACCTTGCAATTCTATAAGTTGGTATGCTTCCAGCAGTTCTTTCCCCCATTTCTATATATCCATATCCTGTTTCAGGTCTACTAGGTTCAATCCCAAGTGTAACGATACACCTTCTCCTATTTGCCATCTCTATTGCTTGTGATAAAGTATCTATATAATTCTTCTCACCCTGAATATAGTGATCTGATGGTAATACAACCATTACTGCATTAGCATCTTGTTTTAATAATTTTACTGCAGACAAACCTATACAAGTTGCAGTTTCTTTATTAGCAGGCTCTACAAAAATATTTTCCTCTCTAATTCCTATTAGTTCATCCTTAACTTTTTCTTTGTAGTCCATATTGGTTACAATATAAATATTATCCCTGTCTATTAATGGCATTATCCTATCAACAGTATTAACTAAGAAACTTTTATCGTTAATTAGCTTTAAAAATTGTTTTGGTTGATCGGCTCTTGATAGAGGATATAGTCTACTGCCCTTACCTCCAGCTAAAATCAGCCCGTATATCACGCATTTTCAACTCCATGTAATGATACTAGTTCATTATATGTCAAAATATTTGTATGTGTGAGTCTATAGTAAAAAGAACAATAAATTATTTCCCTTAAATGTTCTTCTTCCTGAATTATAGCCCCTCCATTGTGTTCCCTTCACCAACCAAGCTATAGAAATCTTTTGTAAATACATCTACTGCATTTTTAGTTGCATCATTTTTTATTAATCCTTCTACTACATCTGGTGCTGCTGTAACTGATCCAATTCCATACTTGCATAAATTCAAAACTTGTTGTGAATTTTTGAAGCTTGCAGCTAATACATCCGAATTTAATCCATGCATTTTAAACATGTCATGAATGTCTTTTGCAACTTGAACTCCATCAGCTCCCATATTATCAATCCTATTTACATAAGGTGCTGTATATCTTGCCCCTGCTTTTGCTGCCATGAATGCTTGCATCGAAGTATAAATAGCTGTTGCTGTAATATTTACATTTTCCTTACTTAATAATTTCATAGCTTTTATTCCTTCAGGTGTTACAGGAATTTTAATATAAGTGTCCTTTCCAAGTACTTCAATCATATGTTGTGCTTCATCAACCATTTTTTCAGCAGTTAACGATACAACTTGAGCATGTAATTGTGCCCCTTCTGGTAAAAATTCTCTAATTGCTTTTAATACCTCCATAGGATTTCCACCTTGTTTTTTTAAAATAGATGGATTAGTTGTCACCCCATCACATGGGTAAAATTCATAAATCCTTTTAATTTCATCTAAGTTTGCATCATCAATTAACATTAACATTTTTTCTTCTCCCTCTCTCTTTTTAATTTCTATATTTAAATTAAGTAAATGCGTTATAAATACTATAAAACAATACTCCTATTCCAAGAATATATATTCTTATATTGTAATATTCTAAACAATATATATTCTTAAGAATTTTAGAACTTTAGAATAAAAACATTTTTATTTATACCTTTTTATTCAGCAATCAATGAATATCCGAAACAACTACTTAACTAAATTTCTTATTCCTGCTGAATAAGCTATATCATAAAATTCCTCCATTTGAGTCTCAGTATACATTTTAGGATTCTCTTCAAAACAATAATCTAAATTATTGATTAAGTTGTATTTTGATTTTGCAAGTGGATTATAATTTAATAGTTCATACCTTACTTTTGAGTAAATGCTTGAAATATATCCACTTATATCATGAATATTAATTTTATTTGCTGTAAATTGAGGTATTAGCGGAGTTCTGATAATCACATTATCTTTCTTATTGCTTTCTAAAATAAACTTGATGTTCTTTTTGATTAGTTCATTACCTACGCCAGTAAAAATCTTATGCTTATCATTATCAAATACCTTTAAATCTGCAAAAATTGTATCTAGATACGGTAGCGCTTCTATTATATATTCAGTAGGGACGAATAAAGATGTTTCAATCGCTGTATTTATTCCAGCTTCTTTTAACATTTTAAGTAATACAACTACAAATTCTTTCTGGTACAATGGTTCTCCACCAGATAAAGTTACCCCACCGCCGTATTTAAAAAACGCTTTATCCTTCAGTGCTATTTCTATAACTTCATCTAAAGTATAATTTTTAGAATCCATAGTTAACGCACCAGTCGGACAAATATCTGTAACAATTTCATTTTGTTCATCTATACATTTATCTTGAACAACACATATTTTATTATTTTCTCGTATAACTGATTTATTAGAGCATTTTTTAACACATAGATCACAATTAATACATTTATTTTCAAAATGAATTAATTGTTCCTTTGGAGAAATACCTTCGGGATTTTGACACCAAACACATTTAAGCGGACATCCTTTTAAAAAAATCGTTGTTCTTATTCCCTCTCCATCATGTGTTGAAAATCTTCTTATATCAAAAATCTTTCCTGTTAAAGACGAATAATCTTTTTCCATAGGCTATATATCCCCATAACTTGTTCTTGCTATAATTTCATTTTGCAATTCTCCTGCAAGTTCAGTGAAATATGCTGTATATCCTGCTACACGTACAGTTAAACTACGATAATTTTCAGGATACTTTTGCGCTGCTAATAAATCTTCTTTACGTAAAACATTAAATTGAATATGTGGTATTTCTAAATCTACAAAGGTTCTTAAGAATCTTGCAAACTTATCCCGTCCAATCTCATGCTTAAAAAACTCAGGTAAGAACTTCATATTTAATAAACCACCATTAGTAGTTAATACATTATCTAATTTTGATACAGACTTTAAAACAGCAGTAGGTCCTGCAATATCTCTTCCATATACAGGTGACATACCACCGTCAGCTAAAGGTGCCTTTGCATATCTTCCATCTGCAGATGCTCCTACATTTTCACCCATTGGAACATGGGCAGATACTGTATACATTCCTGTATGATATTTACCTCCACGATAGTTTGTATAAGATTTAAGCTTTCCATTGAAATATCTTGCCCAATTAGCACCAATTTCATCTACCCATTGAATATCATTCCCGTATTTAGGTGCACGATTTAATAGCATAGCCCTTATCACTTCATATCCTTCAAAGTTATTTTGAAGAGCTTTTAACAATTCTTCTTTAGAAATTCTATTTTCATCATATACTAAAAGTTTTATTGCTGCCAAGCTATCCGCTAAATTTGCAACTTGTATCATTTGAATTCCTGACAGATTATATACTGCTCCACCTGCAGTAACATCTACACCTTTCTCAATGCAGTCGTCAATAACTGACGATAAGAATGGCGAAGGTAAAACATCTATGTGGGCTTTTTCAACTTGTTCACAAGCTAAAATCATTCTATCAATGAAATAATCTATTTGCTTAGCAAATGCTTCCTCTAAATCTTCATACTTTTCGTAAGTGGTTAGATTACCTAAGTCTTGAGACAATGAATCTCCTGAAATTAAGCATTTTCCACCATTTAGAGTGATCTCTAAAACCTTATTTAAATTGAACATTGCTGCATCACTCCAACCAAGATTATTACCTTGAGTTGTAAGCTCTACGCATCCAACAATTGCATAGTCTCTTGCATCTTTTTCTTTAATTCCTAAGTCTATCATAGACGGCACTACTGATTCATCATTAAAGAACTGTGGCATTCCACTGCCTTTTGCCACAACTTTTATGCTCTCTTTCAATAGTTTTTCTGATGTGTTCTTATGAAGTCTCACAGATAAGTTAGGTTGTGGCAGACCTAAATGTTCTTGAGCTTTTAGGAATAAGAAAGATAATTCATTTGAAAAATCATTACTCTTTTCATCTTGGCCACCAATTGCAATATTAAATCCTATAGGAAATCCTGCAAAAAATTTAGCACTATGAGAATTTCTTAAATAAACTATTTCATTAAACTTAAGCCAAAGACATTCAATTATTTCTAAAGCCTTTTTATCATCTATATTTCCAAGATGTATATCTCTTTTATAATATGGATATAAAAATTCATCCATTCTTCCTGGTGAGAATGATGATGCATTTGATTCCATATGAAGTATAACAAATAAAAACCAAATTGCTTGCACCGCCTCATGGAAAGTTTGTGCCGGCCTTCTAGAGATATTCTTACAAATCTCTGCAACTTGAAGCATATCTGCTACTAATTCTTCCTCGCAGATTGACTCAGCTTTTTCTTTCATTAAGTCATGGTATCTCATCATAAATTCTTGAGCACCTTCCATAACAATAATTACACTTTCATAAAATTCCTTACTTTCTTTTGTAGAATTCTTCATTTTTTCAATGGCTCTTTGCTTAATTCCTTCTGGGCCTAAAGCAAGCCACTCTCTGCAATTTGGACAAATATGCCCTTGAGCATGGTCTTTTTGATTTATTTTTACCACTTTTGCAATTTCATCAATTTCTTTTCCATATCTCTGTCTAATGACATTCTCTAATGAGTGTCCATCCCAATATGGTTTAATCACTTTTCGAAATGTTTCTATATCATTTAAATTCACATTAAATTTGTCTTGAGGTCTAGTTGGTAGAGATTCAAATTCTTTATCGATCCATGAGCTACCGCTCTCTGGAAAAACAACACCATATCTAACCCCTTTAGTACGGTTACCTACTATTAACTCTTCATCATCAACACCGATTTCTAATTTTGAAAGAGAATTCTTTAATGCTAATGCTCTTTTTATAATAACTGGCTTATCTTCATTCTCTTTATAAGTTTCAGTTATTATAAGTGCTTGTTCAATAGATGCATATCTTTTTTCGGATAACATCTTCTTCTTTAAATTTTCAATTCTTCGAGACATTATTAATTCATCCATTTCTCTTTCTCCTTTCTGCTTATTTATTATCATTTATTATTACTATATTCTTATTTTATATTATTTCAAATTATTTTTCAATGTATTTTTTATTATTTCATACAGTTTTATTAAAATAATATTGATTTATTTAAAGAAGATTATTTAATCTTAAACACCTAAAGGTTCAATTTCCTAACTTATTCTATAAATCATAGATTTTATATTATATTTATTAAAGTTCATATATCCCTTTCAAAACAAAGGGTAAGAGATCACTCCCTTACCCTTTGTTTTTTCTATTCTTGTTTTAGAATCTTTATATAATCTTTTGCAAACTGTGTTGCTACATCAATATCTGCAGAATTTTCTCCAATGTATATCCTGTAGCTTACTCCATTATAATCCCAAACCATATAATATATTTTGTTAACACTAATAGGCTTCTTTGTCACATCATCGCCATTTTCACTTCTTTCATATTTAGCCCTATTTTCTTCTAAAACTCTACATTTTATATTATCAATAGTTGTTTCTTTAACACTATTCATTTCTGAATCCTCACTAAATTTTGATAAGTATATAAAAAATTTATGTTTCTCACTATCTTCATATGATTCACAAATGTTTCTTATAATCTTATAATCTTTACTAAGCTCATTAAATATTTGATCATCTCCTACTGCTTTTCTAAACTTATCTAATGAGTTTTCTTCATCTTTATATTTCAAATCTTTAACAGTCATCATCGCTACTGGAGACACAGGATATCCTGCAATTTCTGTAATGGAGAAATTCCCAACTTTTTTAGGAAAATTAAATTCAAATCCGAATTTCCCCTCTATCTCATTCTTGTTTTTATCCGTTATCTCAAAACCTCCAACGGTAACATCATCAACTGCCTCATCTTCTGATTTCTCAATAATATTACCTGATTTATCAAGTAAAAATATTGTCTTCAATGCTTCCTGCGCAGCAGTCCTTGCTACTGGCGAAAATGTAAAAATACCAACAATAGCAAATAATACACAGCATATAGGAACTAATACCTCCTTTCTTATATTTTTTATACTAAAATACTTTTTCTTTCCCATTTCTTTCTCCTTATTATTCCAAGCCTCATTAAAAATATCTCTTGAAGCTTTAATATTAAAAATACTATCATCTATAGCACTCTTTATTACCTTATCCAAATAACCCTTATCTTTCATTTTTAATTAGACTCCTTTCTATTTAATTATGCTCATCCCACTTTCCACCTCAAAGCAATTGGCTAACTGCTTCTTCAAAGCAGCTCTGGCATAAAACAACCGTGATTTTACCGTAGTCTTAAAACAACCTGTAACCTTTGAAATTTTTTCCATTGTCATGTCATTGTAATAATAAAGAATAACAACTGTTTTTAAATTAGGACTTAATTTGTTGATTGCACTCCGCATTACATGTTTTATCTCATATCTATCAATTATGTTTTCTTTTTCTTGATTCTCATCAAAAAATAAACCTTCATTTTCTGATGTTATTTCTAACGGAACTAACCCTGACTGCTTTTTTGTCATTTTCCAGCCTGTTCGCATAAGAATCTTAAAAAACCATACTTTAAACGCTTGTGGCTCTTGAAGTTTATTTATTTCCATGAAGCATTTCATATATGTCTCTTGGAGTATGTCTTCAGCAATTCCTCTATTTCCTGATAAAAAATATTCAGTAGCCAACGCCTTTTTTTCTACAATTTGAAAAAGTTCGCGAAATGCTTCCTTCTCTCCGAGCTTGCAACGCGTTACTATTTCTTCTATATCCATCTTTGCACCTCTCTTCCTTTTGGAGCTCCTATAATATAAGAGGATTAATTTAGTAAAAAGGTTTTATTCATTTTAATTTTTTCTTTTAATGAGAACTATTAATTTATAAATCTCAATGCCATTTTTATAATTCTTTTGTATTAATTTGTTTTTTATCTATAAATAAATTATACATAAAAGGGTATATTGTTGTGAGTTTGCTTTTTTATGTATAAAAATAAGCTGTCCCAAAATAGAAATTAAATTTCTATTTTAAGACAGCTTTGATTTGTAAATAAAGCCTAGTTAAATTATTTATATTTATAATTTGCTAGTATTCAAATTGAATACTTTTTTATTCTATTCACATACCTTTCCTGGATTTAATATGTTCTTAGGATCAAAAGCTAATTTAATTCCTTGCATTATTCCAATACATTCACTTGGAAGTGATTCTTTTAAATATCCCTTCTTTGCAAATCCTATTCCATGTTCTCCTGACACCTGGCCATCTAATTCTTTAGCTTTATTATACATTATTTGCATAACTTCTTTTAATTTAGATTCCCATGCTTCTTGGTCAAGGTCATCTCTTAATATATATATATGAAGATTTCCATCGCCTGCATGTCCAAAGCTTTTTATTCTTATATTAGCAGTACGTTCAAGTTCATGAGTGAAGGTTACAAACTTTCCTATTTGATTTCTTGGAACAACAACATCAACTTCATCCATTTCAGTAGTTAATGCTTTAATTGCTTCAAGGAAACAACCTCTAGCTGACCATATTGATTCTTGTCTTTCTTCAGTATCTGAGATTAATACATCTAAAGCTCCAGCTTCTAAACAAATATTAGCTACGTTTTCATAATCCTTTTCAATTTCTTCTGTGGAATTTCCATCGAAAGTTAATAATAGGTATGCATCAGATGATTTATCTGGAAAACTTTTTCCTAAAAATTCTTCTGCAGCAAGTATCGCTTCTCTCTGCATAAATTCGATTGCTGTTGGTATTGACTTAGATTTAATTATTTTAGGCACAGTCTCTATCGCTCTTTCGAGGCTTTCAAAAGGAATAAGCAAGCTTAAAGCCTTTTTAGGAAGTGGTAACAATTTCAAAATAGCCTTTGTTACTATTCCTAAAGTTCCTTCTGAACCAACAATTAAATCTTTTAGTGCATATCCAGAGCTATTTTTAACTACTTTTCCTCCTAGATTTACTATATCACCATTTGGTAATACAACCTCAAGTCCTCTTACATAGTCTCTAGTTACTCCATATTTTACAGCTCTCATACCTCCTGCATTAGTACTTATATTTCCTCCAATTGTTGCTGATTTTTCACCTGGATCTGGTGGATAAAATAAGTCAAATTCTTGAACATATTTACCTATCTCCATAAGTAATACTCCCGGTTCTAATGTAAGAGTAAGGTTTTCTTCATCTAATTCTAAAATTTTATTCATTCTGCTAAGGTCTATAACTATTCCACCTTTAAGTGGAACCGCTGCTCCAACAAGCCCTGTTCCTGATCCCCTTGGAGTAACAGGAATATTATTCTCATAGGCATATTTCATTACTTTTGAAACTTCATCAGCACTTATAGTTTGAATAACTATATCAGGCATTTTCTTAATCCCGCCTAATTCATCATGGCTATAGTCTTCATTTATTTCTTCTCTAAAGAAAACTCTCTCCAAATCATTCTCTGCTATAGATAATATATATTCATAATCTTTTAATTCAACTTCTTTGTAACTCATCACCTATGCCTCCTTAGCCATTTTTATTTTTTCTATTAATTCTGGAATTATTTCATACAAGTTTCCAACAACTCCATAGTGAGCAACCTTAAATATTGGTGCTTTATCATCAGCATTTATAGCAAATATATAATCTGAATTATTCATTCCAGCTGTAAATTGAACTGCTCCAGATATTCCACAAGCTATGATAAGTCTTGGCCTTACAGTTCTACCGCTTAATCCAATTTGTCTCTTTGCATCAACCCAGCCTGCCTCTATTAGAGGTCTAGTACATGCAAATTCTGCTCCTAAAAGTTTAGCTAATTCTTTTACTAATTCTAAATCCTTTTCTGATTTAATCCCTCTTCCTGCTGCAACTATTACTTCAGCATCACTTATTCCTACTTCAGCATCTTTTTTCTTTATACTAAGCGCTGTAATTTTAGATAAAAGTTTTTCTTTATCTATAGAACATTCTACTATTTCTCCTGAAATATCATCATTTCTTTTTGGAGCTGTCATAACTTTATATCTAACAGTTGCTAATTGAGGTCTAGAATTTGGAGTAACTATCTGAGCCATTATATTACCACCAAATGCCGGTCTAATTTGAACTAAATCTGTATTTTCCTTCATATCTAATATTGTACAATCTGCTGTAAGTCCAGTTTTAAATCTAGCAGCTATTCTTGGCGCTAAAGATCTACCTATAGTTGTAGCACCAACTAAAATCGCTGTTGGTTTTACATTATTTATAAAATCTCCGAAAGCAGCTGTATATGGTTCTATTCTAAAATACTTTAATTCCTCGTCATCATATACAAATACCTTATCTACACCATAGTGTAATAATTCTTCAGCTTTATGAGAAATATTATTTCCGATAAATACAGCATATACTGGATGATTTATCTTTCCTGCTAATTCTCTTGCCTTTCCTATTAGCTCATAAGTAACAGGATGTATTTCTCCATCTACATGATCAACATAAACGCCTATTCCATTCCAAAGACTTTTATCTATCTCTTTGACTTCTTCCTCTATATATTCAACAGCTCCCTTAGGCCCCTTTTTAACGCAAAGCTTGCACATTTTACATGCTCCACTTATTTCAACAACTCCATTATTATTTTCAAGGGCACCAAAAGGACATATTTTAATTAACTCATCAATATCTAATATTTTCTCTTGATTTACTACTAACTTTGCCATAACGCATTCTCCCCTTTAATTATCTTTGTGAGATATCTTTACTAATATTTAATACCTAAATAAATTTCAATTCTTTTAATTTCTCTCCCATTTTTCCACTTAATTCACCAGAACTGCCTGTCCACATTTCTCTATCATTATTAACCTCTGGTGGAAATATTCTCTCTACTTGAGTTGGTGATCCATTAAGTCCATAATTCTTCTCATCTTTATCATCAAAATCTTTTAGGCTTAATATTTTTATTTCTCTGTCCTTAGTTGAAAGTTTTTTTCTATAAGAAGGTAACCTTGGTTCAAAAATTCCTTTATCTACAGTGATTAGACATGGGTACGCTATCTTTACTGTTTCAATACTTTCTGGCATATCCATTTCAACTGTGATTGTTGAGTCTTCTACTTTAACTATGTCCTTAACGTTAGCTACATGTGGTATGTTTAACCATTCAGCCATTTCAGATCCTACCTGCGCTGTATCTCCATCTGTTGTTTGCTTACCGCAAATAATAAGTTCGAAATCCCCCATCTTTTTCACGCCTTGAGCTATTGTATACGATGTAGCTAAAACATCAGCTCCTCCAAATTTCCTGTCTGATAATAATGTGCCTTCATCAGCTCCCATTGTGTAGGCTTCCTTAATTACGCTTAAAGCT
Source organism: Clostridium beijerinckii (assembly GCF_018223745.1). Lineage (NCBI taxonomy): Bacteria > Bacillati > Bacillota > Clostridia > Eubacteriales > Clostridiaceae > Clostridium > Clostridium beijerinckii. The sequence continues at coordinate 342,629 of NZ_CP073653.1, read as the reverse complement.
TGATTAGGTCCCATACTTAGGACTTTAACAGTTCCTCCTTCACTCTCCCTAATCTTAAGAGCTGTTTCAAGAGCATACAAATCATATGGATTCATTTTGGAGTCTATGCCATCTCTTTTCAAAACTCCTGTAACTGGATCAACCTCAACTTTAGATGTTCCTGGCACCTGCTTAATGCAAACTAAAATATTCATGATAACTTCCTCCTAAAACTGTATTTTAAATTCCAAACACTGATTGGCAAAGTGATAGTAGTAGTTTTGTCAAAACAATGTGGAATAAACAAACTTTTAAAAATTACTTCAATTTATTTCTTGATAAAATCCAATATCAGTTTAATTATTCCGCTATATATAATAGTTTTTGCTAGAGTCACAATAAAACTAATTTATTCCTCCTCTTTTCCAACATGTCATACCAATATCAAATTGGTATGACCAATTTCAATTTAATTATACTTTCCAAAATATAGTTTGTAAAGTATTGTTATTTATTTAACAGAAAATGTTTACATTGACTCTATTCCAATATACTCCTTAGTGCCTTATATTCTATATCTTTTTGCCCATATAAAATTTAATAAAAATTTAATTTATATTTTTAATTAATCGTATTTAAGCATTTTTTGTTTAAAATATAACAAAAATAAAATGGATAAAAAAAATAACCTCACTGACGATTATCTTTTATCCATCTTATTTTTAAAACAATATATTTTTATTTTTTATACCCATAGGATCCTCGAATTAAATCAAAGTGCTCTACCATAGCATTATGAGCTTTACTAGCATCTCTGCATTTCAAAGCTCTTACTAAATTCTCATGAATCTCTAATAAATTCTCCCTAGTTTTTCCTGTATGTAAAATTTGCGCTCTTGATTTTCGAATGAATTCATCCATAAGCTGAGATATAACTTCAAGAACATTTATAAGTAAAGTATTTCTTGAGGTTTTTGCAATTAAATAATGGAACTTAATATCAAGTTCAAGACTCTCGTCCTCATTTTCTGCTATATACATTCTATCTAATATTGCTGTTAAAAGCTCTAGCTCATTATTTTCTATATTTTTAGCGGATAACCTAGCACAACGAAGCTCCAGCGTTTCTCTTAAATCATACATTTCTTCAATTGAACTTTCTTGTAACATAAACATGACAGAAAGAGGTTCAAATAATGAATTATCAAAATTAGTTTTTATATAATTTCCTGCGCCTTGCCTGCTTTCCACAAGACCTACCACTTCTAATGCTCTCAATGCCTCTCTTATGGATGCACGTGATACTCCAAGAGATTCTGACATTTCTCTTTCTGATGGCAATCTATCTCCCTTTTTTAATTTACCACTTTTTATGTTGTTCTTAATTTGTTCTATAACTTGATGATATACTTTAGGTGTTTTGCTATTGGATGTAAACATATATATCTCCCTTGTTCGCTTTATTGTCTAAAATTTTATATTTTATTAGTACATTATACATCAAAAACAGCTAGAATCCTACATTTGCAGATTTTTTAATTCATTCTATTCTATTTATAAGCATTCATAATATATATAATTTATCTATTTAAAAATACTTCTCTAAAATATTATATTTAAATACTATCCAATATATTTGAGTATTTTTTCTTTATTTTGAATAATCAAATCATACCCATTTTGATATATTGCTTTTAGTTTACTTTTATTTCGCTCAAATCTACTTATATCCATACTTATACTTGGTCTTATTATAAATGCTTTCCCACTTTCCTCTAATTCTTTGCAGTAATCAAGTTGCTCATTATATTTAATATGCCTATTTTTTAGCACATCTGCAAGCTTTGGATACTTATTTTTATAAAGCCTATAAGTTACTTCATTGGCTTTAGATTTTGTCTTTCTATACCCCTCATTCCTTGTTAATACTATTATATGTTTGTCATTACCATCATCTATTGACTTATTAATTGGTATAGGCTCTGAAAGGCCTCCATCAGCGTAATATTGTCCTTCTATCTTTTCAAATGGAAATACTAATGGTATCGCTATGCTTGCTCTAAGAATTGAATTTCTCTTATCCAATAAATCTTTATCAAAGTACTCATTCTTTCCAGTCTCAATATTAAAAGCACCTGCTAACATCTTTCCATCAAATTCATAAAACGCCTTATAATCAAATGGACAATGCTTATTAGGTATCTCGTCAAATACAAATTCTAAATCCATAAGAGATTTACATCTAATTAAATTTCTATAGCTGATATACCTCTTATTATCCATAAATCTTTCCATTATCTCTAAGTTTCTTCCTCTTTGCCTAGAGACATAAGAATATGCATTAGTGGCACCTGCAGATACTCCTACTATATATTTTATTTCTGCCTTTATATCTAAAAATGCATCTAACACACCTGCTGTAAATAATCCTCTGAATGCTCCGCCTTCAAGTACAAGTCCTGTCATAAAAAAACCTCCATACACAATAAATACTATTATATATTATAACTTAAATAATAAATTTAATCATATAAAAACTTACATCAATGGAATTTCTAGTTTTTTAATCAAGTCATTTATTCTTAGTTACTATATATTAAATTTCTTAAATTTGTAATAAAAATGAGAACCTCTATAATTCTAATAGCATAGAGATTCCCATGATAAACTAATATTTATCCATATTTAATTATTTTTATTTTAAAGAACAAACTTCTCAATTTGAGATGTAATCTGCTGCATTATATCTTTCAATTCTTCTGCAGATTTAGAAACCTTATATGCTGAATTATCCATTTCATGGGCTGATGCGGATATCTCTTGGGATGCAGCAGAATTTTCTTCAGGTACAGCGGATGATAATTCCACATTTTCTACTATATTATTTTTTCTATTATTAATATCAACTATTGCATCATTTATCTCATGAACTTGAGGTACTATATCACCTATAGATTCTACTATTTCTTTAAATGAAACTATAGTTGATGCTATTGTATGAATCTGCTCCTCTAATTTCTTGTTAGCAATACCTGTTGTTTCTTCAACTAATTTAGTTTCGGAACTTATGTCACCTAGCAAATTATTAATATCTTCTGATGAACTTTTAGATTGCTCTGCTAATTTTCTAATTTCATCTGCAACGATTGAAAATCCCTTACCTGCTTCACCTGCTCTTGCCGCTTCAATAGCTGCATTTAAGGCTAACAAATTAGTTTCATCTGCTATTTCATTAATCATATTAGTTATTTCTGTTATTTTATTTACACTTAGGCTTAATTTATTAACTTTCCTTTGTGCTTCATTATAAGATTCTGCAATTTCATTTATCGATATACCTATATTTCTCAATCTTTCATCGCTAATATTGGCTTCATTACTAATATTAATAGTACTTTTATCCACTTTCTCTACAGATCTTGTTATTGAATCCAATTTATCACTAAAAGAACTTAAATTATTGTTTATTGACATAAGTCTTTCAGATTGTTCATTAGATCCTTCTGCTATATCATGAATTGAACTGGATACATCTCCTATATAATGCTTCATTTTTTCTGAAACCCTTGAAAGCTCTATTGATTGCTCTGTAACAAGGTTCGAATCTTCCTTTACTGTAGATATAATTGATGCAATAGATGTTATGGTCTTGCTTAATGCATTCTGCATCACTCCAAATTCGTTTGCGGATTCAGTATCAAACTTTACAGTGAAATTTCCTTCTGATAAGATTGAAACTTTATGTACAAATTCTTTAATTGAATTCTTAATCATGAATATTATATATGTTGACATAAACGCTAGAGCTAGAATTGATACGCTCAATATACTTATAAACATAAATATATTTTTTCTATATGCACTCATAGATTTATTAATCTCATTTGTAGCTTTATCCTTTTGAAGTTGAACCAATGCCTTATTATCTTGAGCAATTTGATTTCCATATACTCCCATAGCATCATTTGTAATCTTTTTATCTGGAGTTAAGTCTTGTTTTCTTTGATCAATAATACCAGGTATGTACGAATAATATTGTTCATATTCTTCTTTAAATTTCATAACTAATTGGTGTTCTTCTGAATTATTTTCTGATTCTTTAGCCTGCCTATTCACTATTTCTGTTATATTTGTATTTAATTCTAGCATCGCCTTTTCATTTGCTTCATCAAATGGCCTATCTATTATTTTGGTTAAAGTATTTCTTAAAACACCCATACTGCCATTAACATCACCCCAATCACTAAGTTTTGGAATAACATTATTATACATTATCAAGTTGGCATCATACATTTTAGATGTATTTAAATAACCCAAAACTCCAATAGTAATTGTTGATATCAAAGATAAAATTACTATTATAATTATGCTCCTTATGATTTTTACATCTTTTACTTTTTTTAATCTCACTTCAACGTCCCCCTATGGCTTAAATATATAATTACATACATAACATAATATTGTTAACGTGTGCAGTTATAATTATACATATTAACCAATGTGATAACAATAGTTATAATTTTACATATACTTTAAACAGTAGTTCACTTATTTGTTTTTTATGGAGTATAATTAATATATATTGTATAAAATAACTCTTAGCATATTGACTAAAACCATATAAAATGCTATAATCATTATATAAAATAAATCACTATATTAAAAGGGAGTAGTTATAAATATAACATCAACAATCGCGACTATATTGTTAGTCTGGTGTTATATACCCTAACAGGTAACGAGACTTTTAATATAACTTCAACAATTTGAAGTTATATTAAAAGTCTTTTTTGTTGTTAATTTATCCTATAGTTAGTATCCGTAACATCAACATTCCCCCTTATTCAATTAGGGTATAACAACTGTACATTTCTGGACGATGTACCACTTGAGGGTATATGTTCAACTAAATTCAGTCAGAGTTAAACTCTACCTGAAAATGTTCACTTTATAGACTTTAGCTAATTATATACTTATTAAATTTTTTCTTTGAAAGGAAGATGCCATAATGAAAAAATATTTTTCTAAAACAGTAGAAGAATCTCTTAAAACCTTCGATGTGACTTTAAAGGGGCTGACGAGCGAAAAAGCTAATAAAATATTAGACTCTGTAGGCGAAAACACCTTAAATGAAAAAAAGAAAAAAAGCATTTTATCTGTATTTCTAGAACAATTTAAGGACTTATTAGTAATCATATTAATTGCTGCTGCTATAATTTCAGCTATGACTGGAAATATGGAAAGTACTTTTGTAATTTTAGCTGTTATAACTATGAATGCTATTTTAGGTACTGTTCAATACGTTAAAGCTGAACAATCTCTAGCTAGTCTAAAAGCGCTATCTGCGCCTAATGCTAAGGTTATTCGGAATGGAGTTAAAATTGAAATACCTTCTAAAACTGTAGTTCCAGGAGATATTTTGATACTAGAGGCTGGAGACCTAGTTGTTGCTGATGGTAGAATTTTAGAAAACTTCTCTCTTAAAGTTAATGAGAGCTCATTAACTGGTGAATCTGAGAGTGTGGATAAGTTCTCTGATGTTATTGACAAAGATGAAGTTGCTTTAGGTGATCAAAAAAATATGGTTTTCTCTAGTTCACTAGTCACTTATGGACGTGCTACTGTTCTTGTAACTAATACTGGTATGAATACTGAGCTTGGTAAAATAGCTACTCTTATGGAAGAAACTCAAGAAAAAAGTACCCCGCTTCAAATTTCCTTGGATGAGTTTTCTAAGAAGTTAGCCTTTGGGATAATTGGTATCTGTGTTATTGTATTTGGATTAAGTATGTACAGAGGTATTGCTCTATTAGATTCATTAATGTTTGCCGTTGCTCTTGCTGTTGCTGCTATTCCTGAAGCCCTTAGCTCAATAGTTACAATTGTACTTGCCATAGGCACACAATCAATGGCTAAAGAGAATGCTATCATTAAAAAGCTAAAAGCTGTTGAAGGTCTTGGTTGTGTATCTGTTATCTGTTCTGATAAAACTGGTACATTAACTCAAAATAAGATGACTGTTAAAAAGATCTTCGTTGATAACAACTTAATTGATAGTACTAAAATAGATTTCAAAAATTTTGATTCAAATTTCCTTTTAACTAGTTCTATACTATGTAACGATTCTACTTCAAAAGATGGTGCTGAGATAGGAGATCCAACAGAAGTTGCCTTAGTAAACTTGGGTCATAAATACTCCTTAAATGAACTTGAATGTAGAAGCACTTATCCAAGACTTAAAGAAATTCCTTTTGATTCTGACAGAAAGCTTATGAGTACTCTTCACGAAATTGATGGAAAGTATATAATGGTCACTAAAGGTGCTCTTGATGTATTACTTAATAGAGTAACTTCAATAAAGACTTCAAATGGAGTAGTAGACTTCACCAACAATGATAAAATCAATATAAATAATGTTAATAGAGAATTATCATCTCAAGGATTAAGAGTTTTAGCATTTGCTTATAGAGAGCTTAATGAAAATAAAGAACTCACTTTAGATGATGAATATGATTATACTTTCTTAGGTTTAATTTCAATGATTGATCCACCTAGAGAAGAATCTAAAGCAGCTGTTAGTGATTGTATTAAAGCTTCTGTCAAGCCGATTATGATTACTGGAGATCACAAGATTACAGCCTCTGCTATTGCTAAAGAAATTGGAATATTACAAGATGGTGACTTAGCTGTAGAAGGCTTGGAACTTGATAAAATGTCCGATGACGAACTCAACTCAAAATTAAAGCACATTTCCGTTTACGCAAGAGTATCTCCAGAACATAAAATAAGAATAGTTAAAGCATGGCAAAACAAAGGTAAAATTGTAGCTATGACTGGAGATGGTGTTAATGATGCACCTGCATTAAAGCAAGCTGATATTGGTATTGCAATGGGTATAACAGGTACTGAAGTTTCAAAAGATGCTGCTTCAATGATTTTAACAGACGATAACTTTGCTACTATTGTTAAATCAGTTACTAATGGGCGAAATATTTATGCTAATATAAAGAATTCAATAAAATTCCTACTTTCAGGTAATACTTCTGGAATTCTTGCAGTACTATATTCATCAATATTTGCACTTCCTGTTCCATTTGCAGCCGTACACTTATTATTCATAAACTTATTAACAGATAGTTTACCTGCCATTGCAATTGGTATGGAAAAATCTAAAAAAGATGTTTTAAAAGATAAACCTAGAGATGCCAAAGAATCTATTTTAACTAAAGATTTTATAATAGATATTTGTAGTCAAGGTTTGCTGATTGGAATATTCACTATGGTTTCTTATCATATTGGTTTAGCTACAGGAAGCCATGGGCTTGCAATGACTATGGCATTTAGCACTTTATGTTTAGCTAGATTATTCCACGGATTTAACTGCCGAGGCAAAAAATCCATCTTTGCTCTTGGAGTTTTCAATAACAAATTCAGTTGGATTGCATTTATATCAGGTGTTGTACTTGTAAATGCAGTTTTACTTATACCAGCACTTCAAGGATTATTTGAAATAACTCCACTTACTAGTAATGAATTAATGTTAGTTCACTTATTTGCTTTCATTCCAACTTTAATAATACAAACTGTTAAGGTTGTTAGAGATTTTATTGAAAGAAAGAATGAAAAGCTTCAAGAAAAAGATATTTTAGAATCAAAAAGTGAAGCTGCTTAAAACTATTTGCATCTAAAGCAGCTTATAAAATATATTTGTATTCCTGTCTTAATACTATACTTAAAGATAGTAAAGGAATCGTCCTTTGCTATCTTTTTATATTTAATTAATGTTTTTCAATCATTGCTAAAATCTACGACATATTCTTTATTAATATTCAAGTCTTCACTTGAAGCCTTAACATATAAATAACCTTTCACCCTTTCATCAAATCCATTAGAAGATTTAATATAACGTGAGTTCGAAAAGCTAGAATATTTTATGGGTAAATATGGTTATGAAAAAAAGCAAAAAAGTATCCTTGTAATCTTGTGGCTCGATATTCCAATTATTCCATAGTTAGATATTTGTCCAACTTAAGAGAAGGTTTCTTAGGAAGAAAACTATACGAAATCAATCCTGAAACTATATTAACCGCAAAATTAGTAAAACTTCTATGTCGATTATGCTCTATCTGACATATATTTTTTAGTTGGTCATTTATTGTTTCAATGATAGCTCTTTTCCTAAGAAGAATTTTATCCTCCATTAACATTAATTTATTTTTCATGTTTTTCTTTATCTTTGTTATAAGTTGAATACCTTTGGAATACAAAATATCGGAGATCTTTTTAGATAAATAACCTTTGTCACCAAAAAGTTTTCCAAATAAATCTTTTGCTAATATTTCTATAGTCTTAATTTCTCTATCATCTACATTTCCCGGAGTTAGATAAAAAGAGAGAATATCCCCTTTATCGTTAACAACAAGATGAAGCTTAAAACCATAAAACCAGCCTGTTGAACTTTTACCACGTTCTGCAATTCCTTTAAAAACCTTATGAGAGTGTATTCTTCTATTATGGCATACATTCAAAGTTGTAGAATCGATAAAAGAAATTCCTGTGCACTTGCCAGTTCTAAATTTCATCATGTATAATAGTAATGCAACTAATGATTGTTGCATTAATTCAACAAACCTATTGTAGCTCACAAGCTTAGGAAAATACGGTTTGAGAACAGTAGACACATGCTCAATATAGTATGATTTAAAAGTTCTGTAATTTGACAAATGAAAGTAGATAGTTATTGTCATAACTTCGCTTAATGATAAAGTTTTACTTTTAATCATTGCAAATTTGCGGTCGCTATTTTCCGTTAGGAAATGACTTTTACAGTAATTTTCAAATCCAATACAAAAATTGTCTACATCATAAAATATTTCTACTAATAAGTTTTGCATAAAATCCCATCCTTTGTTTTATTTATTTGGTCGCACTTATATAATAAAACATTTTGATGGGATTTTTTATCCCTTAAATTTTTCTATCGAACTCACGTTAATATACTAAAAACTTCTAACAAAATAATGAAAGTCCCCCTATTTGAGTCGTAGTATACTTAGTATTTTCTGATGCTATTTATATAATAACCACATAATAATCTATGTATATGCTGTAAACATGAGATTTACCTTTTTCTGCCCAACTTCTAATAATATGTCACATATATATTAATTGCTCCATAAATATGAATTTCATAGTATTTTTATAAGTTGAATATTAAAAACTTGTATTAGATTTGTTTTTTACTCTTTCTTTTAATAAAATTCACAGTTCTTATTAAAAAATATGTTATTCCAGCTAATAGTAGATAAACTATTATGGCTGGCATCATGCTGCTCATTTTATACCATTTATTAATAGGTAATATAATCGACAGCGATAATAATAGCAATCCAATTAACATATTTTTTACTGATTTTGAAGAAATGACAGTTTGAGTGATAAACATAATAGGAAATAAAATATAAATACCAATTAATATACATTTACTATATGGAAAACGAGAGTCTACATATATAAATAAATATGTTAATAAACTTGGTAATACAGTTAAAAATATTTTTTTCATTTATTATATCTCCTTTAATTATTATTCTAATATTAAAATATCTCGTGGAGTTGTATTTCTTATTGGCCCCACTGAAAGATTATTTATATTATCAAGATTATCACAATCAAATACATCAACTAAACCAATTTGATTATTTTTATTTATATCTACACTTAGAGAATATAGTTTATCTTTATCTAAACAAGCACTTAAAATTACTTTATTATTCAATTTAATGTTTCTCACGATATCCAAACTCGCCTTATTTAATTGTAGTATATTACCATCTAATGATATGTAAAAAATATATTTATCACTATAAAGAATCTTTTTAGTATCCATTGTACCTTCTTTTAGATAATCTTTGTATTCAATCTTATTTAGAGTAGATCTTTTCACATCATAATATAATAAAAAATCTACCTTTCTATCTACTCCAATAAAAAGTTTGTCATCAATTAGCGAAGTATCATATACCCGCATATTTTTCATTAGTTTAATTTCATCTTTAATTTTAAACTCACTTTTATCTATAATAAATAGAAAGGTATCACCTTCCTTATTTTTATCAAATTTATAACCTAATACGTAAATATTTTTATCATCAAAATCAGCAGATAACAACAATGAGTCTTTGATATCAAGTGACTTTATCTGCGAGTCTGAGCATATGAAATTAATTCTATTATATTCTAAAGATACATTATATAAAGTTAATTGTTCATTATTTTTATATTTTATGTAATCCCCACCCAAATCAGTTTCAGATGATTTAACAGTTTCGCTTTTATCAATTTTAAATAATTTGTTATCCGATGATGTTGGCAATAATACAGTACCTTTTTCATTACAGCTTGTCACTATATCTCTTGCAGGTATCTGAATATTGCTTCTTGTATTTAAATTTTTATCTAAACTCACAATTTCGCTATCTGCTTGAATAGAGTCAGAATATATAATATATATTTTTTTTAATCCTTGATCATTTAATACTTCAGAACTTAAACTTAAGCTTAACATTATAATTATTAATAAAAAGAAATATACTTTTTTATTTTTATACATTATTTATCTCCCACTCTTAATTTCAAGTCTAAATAAACCACATATAGTTTAAAATTAAATTATGCCAATATTCATATTAACACAGAATTAATTTATACCATTAAGTGGTTTATTTCAAGAAAATTATATATTGAATTAATTAGTAATTTGTTCTCCAATTTATATCAATTTTATCACTAACCAAATCAGTTGGTAAAACAGCATTCCCACCATCTTTATCTAAATCAATACCTTGTTCTATATAAGCTCTCCAGACTAATTGTGAACAATAAAATGTATCTGTTTTCCACTTATTTAAAAAGTTGTAATTATAACTACTTCCGATTTTACTACTTGCATAATCTACGGCTTGTTCAGGATCAGCATTTTTCACTGTAGCACATAAAGCTTTAGTATATCTAGTTTTCCAATCATTCGTATATCTACGAACACCTCCAGATGTCATACTTTCTATTGTAAGATCAGGATTTAAATCAACCATTCCAGCATGTCCTGTAATAGGACCATTGCCAAAAACAGTGGCTGGAGTTACAAGTATATCACCAGCACTTCCAACACTATTTAGTGATCCTTCAGAGTCTAAGCTATTCATTCTTTTTGATGTGTCCGGTTTAGCCGTAACTTTTAGTTTGTCCCAATTTTTAATTAATTCATCTGAATCATGTTTACTTTTATTTATAATTTCTTGCATTTGCTTATTAGAATTGTCAACATTAACGTTTTCTGTGGCAAATACGGTTGATGTCATACCAACTGTAGCTAAAAGTGTAAAAATAGTATATTTAATAAAAATCTTTTTCATTGATTGTCCCCCCATAATTTGTTTGAGTCATTATGTAAACTCATAAGAATTTGAAATTACTCTCTTTTACTAAGTTTTCTCATTTTCACAAAGAAGCATGTTCAAAATTTGCGTATATAATAACTCGATATCTGTATATTTAAACATTTTATGACCCAAATCGGAATACTTTTCAATATTTTCTTTTGATGTTATAATTAAATTCTGATCAACGCCATTTTTTTCTACCCATGTCGTTATTTCGTTTGAGAAATTATCTCCAATAAAAATAACTTTATCAGGATTTAAACACATATTAATTTCTTTAATTATATTAGTATCGTCTCTATTAATGCTTAATCCTAGAATCATAATGTCATAATCATAAACTTTATACAAAACTTCAATCTTATCTTTTATTTCTTTAAAGTTTCTATCTTTACGAAAAGGAATATATTCCAATCCATATAAAACGCCTAGTGATTTTGTACATGCTCCTACTGCATAATAACCATCCCTCCTAAATTTAACCGTTAATGTTTCTAATACTTTTATCATCTCATTTTCTGTATAGTCATAAATTATTATTAATGGCACATCCAACTCTTGCTGTGGTGGAGATGCCCTATAAAAATGCTCCACTATTGAAGGATACCAAAGTTTAACAGCACCATTAAGATATTTATAACTTTCCCCTTGGTATTCATCATCTATAACAACAATACTTTTTTGTTTTTTTTTAAACCGGTAAATAATGGGCTCAAATTTCTTATAATCATTTATCATGCTATTTAATAAAATTAATGTATCAAATTCATCAACGTTTATATCCTCAATTTCTTTAAAATTATTAATCTGATTTATATAATGTGACTCAAAAATACATTTTCTTTCCTTGATACATAGCAATGTAGCATTACTAACCCAATCTATATTTTTATAATTATTTACTTGTATTGTATCATCTATATAATTGAGTGAGTTTTTATATAAATTTTGTTTTATTTGCTCTAAAGTTATATTAGGAGATTTGTCCATTACTTTGCAAACTTCAGCAGTAATCATCGGTGCTGCATAGCTATTACACCTACTTGTAATTTTTGAGTCACAACCACTTACTAACAATTGATGTTGACTGCAAGAGATTACTTCAATTCCACTTATAGGATATAAATTAAAAATATATTCTCCTTCTTTTAAGATACTATTTTTCTCACATTTTACACCAATAACATTGCTTAAAGATGCAGGTACTGTAAATATATCTCTATTGTTACATGCAGCTACAATAATTAGACCTTTATTGCAAGCTCTATTAATTGTCTCTTTTATTATTTCAAAATCCCTATAATCTATGGTACCAAGGCTAAGATTAACAACTTGGATACCATTATCTAAACACCATTCAATAGCTTTTATAAGTTGTTTACTTGTACATTTACGAGTCTTATCATTAAGCACTTTTATGCTGGTAAGTATAGCTTTAGGGTAATATTTTTTTACTATAGCAGCGCAAATGGTCCCATGACTGGCATTTTTCAATTTACATATATCCACATCTTGTACTATAGAATCAGGTGTAATCTCTATACTACGTCCAATGTCATATGTATCATAAAACCCAATACCAATCCCATCATCAATTATTCCAACAGTTACCATTTAAACTGTTTCCACAGCTTTTTGTTGTAATTCCTTATTAATAATTTTAATAATATTATTTATTGTATTAAATTTAATATTATCAATATCCTCTTCAGAAATAGTAATATCAAATTCTTTTTCAATGTCACATAGCAAATAATAAAGATTTCGTGCTGCTAATCTAAATTTACTTCCCAATAAATTATCATCAATATTTATATTCAGTTCATCATTAAATAGGTCTATATTAAATCTATCCTTAAATATCTCATTCAATTTTATATTTATATCAATATTCTCTGAAAAATTATTCACAACATGTCCTCCAAACTATATAATTTGATTTTCCGCATATTCTACCAATTTATTAACTAAAAAATTTGTCATACTTTTTGCATCATTTTTATTTAAAATATTATAAACAGGTCTATCTAACTCTTTATACATCTTTTTCTTTTCATTTATAATGTCTAAATTTAATACAATATATTGTAATGACTCTTCATATTTACTAGCTCTAAGATCTAAAGATGTATTGCTAATATTATAGCAATCTATATTATATCCCAATTTATATTTGAAAGACTTAGATAATAATTGTAAAATTTCTAGTGAACTATTAGTATATAATGTACTAAATACAACAACATCTGGCATAATAGCTTGTGACACTTCATAAGCTATTATGCCAAATCCATTTGTAAATTCCTGATTAATAGGCATTGCCCCACCTGGTATACCGATTACTATTACATCTGGTGCTTCTTTACTTTCAATATTCTTAATATAATGATTGAATAAAATCACCTTTTCTGATTCAGTAATAGATTTACTATACATAAATTTAGGAAATGAATGAAATCCCATTAACTCACAATAATGTCGTGTACCTATTTGTGATACTTTATACCCCATCTCATCTAAGTTTTCTCTTAAATTTAGTTGTATCTCAAACTTGTTTGTTCTTTCACTCAAACCAAATACCAAAACTACAGGTGTGTTAATTTGATAAATTTTTTCAGTTGGGGGGCTTATCATACTATTACTTTCATTTGTAAAATACTTAAAAAACATATTATTTTGATTGCAAATATTTGATACTTTATCAATAATTTCATTTTCAAGTTTTATAGTACATATTATATTTTTTGAACTTTGAGCTGCTTTAATAATTTTAGGATATACAAATTTATGCAAATCTATTTTCATACTAGAATCAGTAAAAAAAACTGTATCGCAATTTTCTAGTGCTTTATCAAAATCACTATCTATAATTATACCAACCGGTTGTCCACCATCAGTGTGCCCTGCATCCTTACCGCAAAGTCCCCATCCATTTGGAGAAATAATATTTACAATATTATGGTTATCAATAAAATTACTATGTCTTATTAGTGGTGCAGATTCCACATCAAATGGATATATCATAGTTTTATACTCATTTTTCATTTTTATCATCCCCATTTCTAATTAGTCATTAAATACTGTCATTTCTTCGTTTTTGTCAAAACTATGACCAAATTCCTTTAAAAAACAATAATTTTTAAATTTTTCTTCTAAAGATGCTTTAACATTCTTACAACATTCTTCTCTTTTCTTTTTTGAAAACTCTTTTTCATCAGTATCCATATCTAACGCACCAGCGCACACACCGCAAAGTCTTATAGCCCAACAATTTTTACAATCATCCTCATTTAGCTTACCAATATTAAAAATACTTGTTACTTTTTTTATATCAAAACCTGTATCTATATGTCCTATCTGCATAAGTTCAGAAGTTTCACTAACCCTCTCACATGGATAGAAAAAACCATCTACATTCATAAATAATCTTTGAGCACCAGGAATACACGGTCCACTAGGATGTGCTTTTTCAGATAACATTTTTTGAGGCATCAATTCTTCCGAAAGTTTTAATATTTGAGAATATCTTTCAATTACTATTCTAGAGCAATTCTTTGTATTATGTTTCCGTAATAAATAATAGAAAATTCTAAATAATTCATATTCTACTTTTAAATAATAATCTTCATTCATTTCAATAATAGATTTTATATTGTTACCAGATATTACCCCAGATATCATATCTATATCTTTTATACTCTCATAATCTAGGAAAAATTTATCTATACAAGAAAAATCATTTTGAGTATCAATAACTACATTAAAAAGAATATTATTGATATATTGTGGAAACTTCTTTTCAATATTCATAACATTTTTAATAACCTTATCAAAAGTTCCACAATTATTGAAAGCAAACTTTCTATGCTTATCATGTATTTCCTTTGGCCCATCAAGACTAATTGTCAACATCACATCATGTTTATATAAAAACTCTACAACCTCATCAGTTAATAGAGAACCATTTGTGGTCATATAAAACGTTACCTTTTTGCCTTCCGCTTTTTTTTCAGCATAATCAATGCATTGTTTAATAAAATCAAATTCAAGAAGAGGTTCTCCTCCATAAAAAGATACATCAATTTTACTAAGATTTCTTGAATGATTAATGAGAAAATCAATACCTTTAAATGCCATTGAAATATCCATTTTTTTACTTGAGTGAGTTCTATTTAAGTAGTT
Source organism: Clostridium beijerinckii (assembly GCF_018223745.1). Taxonomy (NCBI): domain Bacteria; kingdom Bacillati; phylum Bacillota; class Clostridia; order Eubacteriales; family Clostridiaceae; genus Clostridium; species Clostridium beijerinckii. The sequence continues at coordinate 327,027 of NZ_CP073653.1, read as the reverse complement.
ACCTGAATAAACACAATATTCACATCTAAAATTGCACTGTTGAGTTACCTGTAGTATTATCATTCCTACATTACTATCTAAATAAGATGGCAGAACCCCATTATAAGGACTCTCTATATCTTTTACTCTATTTGAAGATAGAAAGCCTTCCTTATAAAATTCATTTATTTCCTCTGAATCTATATAATGATCGATATCGTCTTTCATATAATTTTCTAAAGAATTGTATTGTTTATTACTAATATTTAGGATAGTGTTTTTATTTGTATCGTACATATAATACTTATCATTTGTTCTAAAAAGCTTAATTAATGGTTTGCTATTCATATACATCATCCCCTTCTTCAAATATAATCTACTAATAAAGCGTAGGTTAGAAATTTCTTATCCTACGCTTTATTTTAATTTTTAATAATAATTAACTAAATCTGTGTTTGCGATTACCAATGAAAACCGCCGTCGCCGTAGTGTGCCTCATTAAATAATTTGTCATTTAATGATTTACGAGCTACCCTATCTTTACAGCTTTTGTAACAATCTTGCTGCGCATAACAGTCATCCTCATATGCCTCTACTGTTTCAATAATTTCATAATTCTTTTTTCCTAATTTTCTCATTTTAAAATCCTCCCTCATAGTTTAAATTATTTATTAAATATTTATATTATCATCCAATATCTTTCTCGAGAACTAAGAAATGGATGTTAATAGCAATTAGATAATCTCATCTAATGGTATATTTACCATCAGCCTATAAAATTCACTTCTATTATATAAATCTATATGATTTCCGATATCTTCTATTACTCCATTGTTAATAACTATAATTTTATCTACCTTTGCCAGTATATCTGGCTTATGGCTTATTATAATAATTGTTTTATCTTTATAACTCTCTTTAATTATATTATTTACTTGATATTCAGCTTCCATATCATAGTTAGCTGTGGCTTCATCCAATACTAATATCTTAGAATCTCTTATAAAAGCTCTAGCCATAGCTATTTTTTGTCTTTCACCACCAGATAATGTGCCTCCTCTTTGCCCTACAATACTTTCATATTTGTCAGGCATTTCTTCGATAAATCTATATGCTCCACTTTTTTTTACTGCTGAATTCATCTCAATATCTGTTTTCTTGGAGTTAAGCATAATATTTTCCCTTATGCTACTATTAAATAAATACACGTCTTGGCTTACCACGGATATTAATTTTCTATAGTCCTTTAATTTAAAAGAATTAATATCGTTACCATCCAAGAGTATGCTGCCAGAATCAGGAGTTAAGAATCTTAAAATCAGATTTATAACCGTTGTTTTACCTGAACCGTTACTTCCAATTATAGCAACCTTCTCCCCAGCATTTATTTTAAAGCTAATATTCTTTAATACACATTCCTTATCATTATACGAAAATTCAACATTTTTAAATTCAATGTTTCCTAAAACTTCGCTTGAATTTAATTTTTTTGATATATAATTTCTGCATATATCCTCAGTTTCTGTATTAATGAATTCAAAATATCTTTTTGCAGATGGCATTATGCCTGCAAAACTATAACCAATATTCATAATCGCAAATATAGGCCCAGTAACATAGGAACTGTATGCTATAAATGCAAATAACCGTCCAACAGTAAGACTATTGCCTATAATTAAATAGCCACCAATAACATATATTAATGATGTTATTGCTTGTGTAAATACTGTTTCAGAAATTTCATTTGCCTTTGCCAAATACGACATTCTTATATTCTGCTTTATTATCTCTTTTTGTTTTTTTATAAACTGACCTGTTTTTGATAATTCTAATCCCCAAATTTTTATTTCTTTTATTCCACCAATGGTGTCCCCATACCAGCCTGAGAAATCCTCATAACTGTTTATAAACCTTTCGAATAAGTTCCTTCTTTTTTTAGCAAGGTATTTCACGATTAAATACCTTAATGGGGTTGCTATTAGCACCAAAATACTTAGTCTCCAGTCAATAGTAATAAGTCCTATAATTCCAACTATAATCCTAAAAATACTTGTTACAATATAAAATGTACTTTGATCTACTATTTGGGATATATTTCCAATATCTATTTTTAAATTATTCATTATCTCAGCATAGTTTGTGCTCAAAAAGAAACTCATTTTCATTTTTAAAGTATGTGTAAAAGCTTGCTCCTCAAGATTATATGATAATAAATTTTCTATGTAAGAACGATATTTAGTTTCAATTATTCCTAACCCCTGAATAATCATTATTAGAATTAAATTACAAATTGAATATGTTATAATTATCTTCAAATTCTTTGCAATTAATCCCTCATCCATTAACCGCTGATTAACAGTAGGTGTTAATATACTTAAACCAGCTGACATTGTTATGCAGATAATTACTAAAATTATTTTCAATTTAAATGGTTTAAATAATTTTAGAAGATTATTTAGGATTTGCATGTCCTCTTTCTTTCCATTCATAACACTTCTCCATAAAATATTATTTACTTAGTTGATTTGTGTACCAAATTTAGTACACAAATCAAACAAGCAGCTAAAACCAAAGGTGTATTGGATAATTCGTATCTATGAGTGCATATTATCATGTTATCCAATTATAATAAATACATTTTCATTGAATTGTGGACAATTATGCATAAACAGAATAATATTTCAATATATGTAATATTGTTCTGTTTATGCATTAATAATTACAATTTATGCAATTACTGTTGATATTTACTCTTTTCTGTATTATAAATTAGTAGTTAAATAACTTATGTTATATATATAAATCATTGATTTTAAGTGATCTTTAGTAAAAAGTTGCGAAATTTTATTATCAGCATTTAACTTAAATTCTGAATGTTTCAATGTATCCCAATTAATAAATTCTATAATTATATCGAATAATTTGATATAATTAACCACTTATTCAGTAACCTCCTTTGGTTTTATTGTTTTGTGGTAATTACATTAAATCAAAGGTTACTGACTATTTTCACGTATATATTTATGGTTACATATAAAGTTGTAACCATGTACAATTTATCAATGGAAATTTTAAATCAATGTTTAAACATTAATAACTAAGAGTATGAAAGGATTATTTTATTATGGACAATATAAAAAATATGTTTAATAAATTTTTAAATTTAAGTCTTAAGGTACTATTTTTACCTCCCATAATAGGAAGTATTATCTATTTATATTTAAAAAAAGATGATAATAATTTATTATTTTCAATTTTTTGTTTTATTATTTCAATTATGCTAATCGGAATAACATATTATTGTCTAAAAAATAATTATAAACACTTATCAATTATTACTATAATATTGATTTGCGCATTTGTTATAAGATTGTTATGGTTCTATAACATTGATAGTATTCCTATAAGCGACTTTAATAGAATGTTTATATGTGCAGAAGATTTTGCACATGGATCTACTTATATGTTTAGAGATTATAGCTATTTTGCTAGATTTCCACATATGAGCATGACAGTTATATATTTTTCTTTAATCATAAGAGTTTTTTCAAATCCATTAGTAGCTATAAGATTTATAAATGTTATTTTCTCTATGTTAAACATAATATTATTATTTTTTATATCAAAAGAGATTTTTAAAGACAAAACAAAAAGCATTTGGGTACTACTTTTAAGTTCAATTTACCCACCTATGATTACTTATAATAATGTTTATTGCTCAGAGAATCTGGCCATACCATTATTGTTACTAAGTGTATTAATGTTTTTTAAAGCAATTAATGGATATATTAAAAATAAACTTCTATTTTTTTTAATATCAGGCTTATATTTAAGTGCTATGCAGCTTTTTAGGCCCCTTGGGTATATAATGATTGTTGCTTATACAATGTATATTTTTCTATATTTCAAAGAAAAAATTAAACTAAAAATAATTAAAAGCTTATTAATTATTTTAATGTTTATAATCCCTTATGTAATTGTAAGCTACACATTAATAGGCCTAAATATTACAGAGAATCCTCTTTGGAGTCCTATGGAGCCAATAAGTACATCAGTACTAAAAGGTACAAATATTTATTCAGGCGGAGGCTGGAATGAAGAAGATTTTAATTTAATAGATAAATATAGTGAAGATTATTCTAATTTAGATAAAGCGGCAAAAGAAGTCATAACTCAAAGATTAATTACAACACCTAAAATAGAATTATTATGTTTTTTTGTTTTTAAATATGCTAAACAATGGTGTATAGGAGACTTTGGTGGTGTTTATTGGTCACAATTAGGACTTAATGAAGCTTATAATAAAGAACATTATTTAGACATAATGGGCAAAAATGAAGGTAGAGATTTAATAAAGCTAAGTAATGATATGCAAATTTATACACAGCTATTTTATATTACAATTTTAATACTTACTTATATTGGCCTATATAAGAACAAAAAAAATGTGAATTATAAAATTGATTTCTTTTATATTATGTTTTGTGGTCTTGCCATTCAATGTTTACTCACAGAAGCTCAAGACAGATATAGCTATCCTTTTTCATGGATTTTTATAATATTAGCAATTACAGCCTTTAATAACAATACTGTAAACAGTAATGGAGGAAAAAATGAATAATTTTAAATATAGTATAAAATTATTGCGCCCTAAGCAATGGGTTAAGAACTTATTTGTCTTTGGTCCAATAATTTTTTCGAACAATTTAATGAATCTTGAATTATTAAAAAGAAATTTTATTACATTTATATCTTTTTGCTGCATATCATCCGCTATTTATATACTTAATGATATTGTGGATAGAGAAAGCGATAAAAAACATCCTATTAAATGCAACAGACCTATTGCAAGTGGTAAAATCAGTCTACTTCAAGCTTCAATAGTAGGAATCCTGTTATGTTTAATATCATTAAGTTTAGCAATTATTCAAGATAAATTTATATTTATTATAATATGTTTATATGTAATAAATAATCTAGCTTACTCTTTTAAGCTTAAGAATATTTTCTTAATTGATATATTATCAATATCACTAGGATTTATTTTAAGAGTACTATCAGGTGGAATTTCAACGACAGTTCAAGTTTCCAGATGGATAATTCTATGTACATTATTTTTATCCCTATTTCTAGGATTTGGTAAAAGGCGAAATGAAATAATTGTTTTGGGTGAAAATGCTAGCTCCCATAGACAAAATTTATCTCAATATACTGAAAATTTACTGGATAAATTTATAACTATAACATTGACATGTACTATTATGTCCTATTCTATCTATTGTATATTAGGTTCATATAATGATAACTTTATATGGACAAGTATTTTTATCATTTTTGGAGTTTTAAGATATTACTACTTAATGTATTCCAAAGAAGTAGGTGGAAATCCGGCTGAAATAGTATTAAAAGATAAGCAACTTTTTAATTGTATATTATTATGGGGATTCACTTGTATTGCCATTTTAAGCATATAGGAGGTATTAGAATTAATGAAAATTCCTTTTGCAATTTTTGATGTTGATCATACCCTTATAAATGGGGATTCTATGTTTTTAATGTTGTTTTTTGCTATTAGCAAAAAAGTAAGACTCATATTCTATACCCCTATGATTTTTCTAAAAATATTATTGTGTCTTTTTAAAATTATAGATATAAAAAATGTTAAAGAATCCATATATGCACCTATAAAATATTTAAATGAAAAACAATTAGAAGAGTTTTATGATAAGGTACTATTAAAAAAAATTAATGAAAAAGTTATGAGCAAATTAAACTTTCATAAGGATCAGGGATGCCATATTCTACTAGTTTCAGCTTCTCCAGAAATGTATTTACACTATTTTTTAAAAAATAGTTCTATTGATACTATAATAGGAACTAAGCTTAAGATGTTGGATGGGAAATGTACTAATAAGATTCATGGCAAAAATTGCAAGGGTATTGAAAAGGTTCATCGGATAAAACAATATTTAAATGAAAATAATTTAGAAATTGATTTCGACAATTCATTTGCTTATTCAGATTCTTTGTCAGATAAGCCTATGCTATCTTTGGTTAAGAATAGGTATAAGGTTAACAAGAACGGATTAGAAATTGAGGAGTTCATATGAAAATTAGAATTGGTATTATGTTCATATTAATATCAGCGTTTTTAACTGCTACAGGTCAGTTATTATGGAAAATAGGCATAAATAATATTAAGTTTTTACCTCTAGGCTTTTTATTTTATGGATTTGGTTCGATCTTTATGATTAAGTCCTTTGAAAAAGAAAAGCTTGTAGTAGTATATCCTATTATGTGCATATCATATGTGATATCTATGTTCTACGGCAATCTTTTTCTAAATGAAACCATAACACCTAACAAAGTTTTAGCAGTTATTTTAATAATTTTAGGAGTGTCTTTTAATAGTTATGATAAATAGTATAAAATTTTTACTTATAATAAGCATGACATTGTGTGGAGCTTTAGGAGGGACATTTTTTAAAAAATCATCTTCAAAAAGTAACAAAATAAATGGTTATTTAATTCTTGGGATGTGTCTTTATGGAATGGGCTCAATATTAAACATAATACTTTTAAAGTATATTCAGTTAACAATTCTCCTTCCTTGTAATGCTATTACATATATTTGGACAGCTTTAATAGCTAAATATATATTTAATGAAAATATAATTTACTGGGAATATCATTTATTGGATTAGGGTTATGCTTTTTATATATCAATTGAATTTTTACAATATGTATTTTTAACAACACCTTTATAGAAGTAACTTATACATAAATAAAAGGAGTGAGAGAACATATGAAAAGAACTATAAAATTCTATGTTTTTTGTTTTTTAGGAATATTTCTATCTATATTTATAATTTATGCTATAATTAACCTCAGAAAAAATATAATTATAATAAACAAAACCATATACTCAAGTTCATTTCCAAAGAGTAATTTTAAAAGCACATATAATTCTAAGATTAACTTCTCAGATACACCTGTGGCAGAAATTAATGGAGTAAACTTAAATATTTTAAGCGAAACTAACATTGCTAATGTTCCTATGCTACTTAAATCCCAACGATACTATATACCACTTAGTTTTATTTGTGATAAACTTAGCTATACCCTTTATGTTTCAGTTAACGAAATTTTATTATACGGCAATAATAATAAAATTTCGTTAACTAAAGATTGTTATTATAAAAATTCTAATTCAGGTTCTCTTCGTGGTAATTTAATAAAATATAATGGCACTTATTATATTTCAATATCAGATATAGAACAACTATTTGATTTAGTTGCAGTATTTGACTTTAAAAATAATAGTATTAGCTTAATTAATAGTAATGTCAAAGCTCCAGAAGAACCTTACATATTATACAGTGATAAGATTGCCTTAATGAGATGGGAAGACTTTGCTTGTGGTGGTTCAAATTTTACTGACACAAATCAAACAAAAATAAAATGTATGGCTGATCTTTTATATTCTAAAGGAGTAAAATTTCATGTTAGTTGGATTCCTAGATTTAAATCTCCTGAAGATAATATTGATAATGATTTATTAAAAAATAATAATATAGTAAATGTAGGCTTTGTTAATCTTTTAGATTATTTAATTAATAGAGGCGCTAAAATAGGACTTCATGGTTATACCCATCAACATGGTAATGAAGAAAGTGGTACTGGTGAAGAAATGTCTAAGGATGTAAATAATACAATTCCTGAAACTCGAAGCATTGTTGAAAACGGGATTGATACTGCAAGTGCTTTAAACATTCCTATATCATATTTCGAAAGTCCTCATTATCAAAAAACCCAACTTCAACGAAAGGTTATTGAGGATTATTTTCAGTATATATATGAATCTTTTGATGGATCACAAAGCAACATATATAAATCTGATGACTATCACTTATTTGTACCAACCCCTTTAGGATATGTGCATGATTCAAATCCTTCATCTATAATTGATGGACTCAATAATTATAACCCTTATATACTTCATAGCTTTTACTATCATCCATTTGTTGAATTAAAATATATAAATTTTGATACTACTAATAATAAGCTAAATGTGACCTATGATGAAAACTCACCATTGCAGCAAATAGTTAGAACACTTAAAACTGATAAATATACAATGGTTCATATCGATGAACTTATAAATAAATGATTGAATAATACAAATATTATGACTGTACTATTCAATTACATACATGCGAGGTTAAAATGATAAATTCAGTAGCAACGTTTTTAACAGAATACTTAGGTAAAAATAATAATTCTTTAACCGAAAAGGATCTTCTAAAAATTCAATATTCACTACAAGTAATTCTAGGGGATTTAAGTAAGTCAGTAATAATATTATCAATCTTCTTATCTCTAAAGCAATTACCTTTCTTTTTCTTGATTTTTGTTATTCTAAACTCAACAAGAATTTTTATGGGAGGTATTCATTGCAAAACATTTAATTCGTGCTTAATTTGCAGTATAATATATTTCTTAATAATATTATTATTCAGCATATTATCGCCTAAATTAAATATATATTTTTACATTATATTTTTTATAATATCATTCATTATAACTTCAGTTTATGCTCCTTGTCGTAATGAAAAAAGACCCGTAAAAAATAAAAAGATATTAAAAATACTTTCTTTAATATCTCTTACTTTCTGGTGCATATTATTTTTTAAACTTAGAGACACACAAGTATGTAATTGTATCTTTCTAAGTTTATTGTTAGAAGTTATTCAAGTGATAATAATTAATCTTAAAGGAGGTGTTTATAATGCAAAAATCACTAAACATTTTTTCAGCCTTACTAATTAAATTCTTTAATTTAGTATCAAACACAAGCTGTGCAGGCTACATAGGTGAACCAGATTATCCTGAAGAATTATTAAAATAAATATTTAAAATAATTTCTTTTGATTCCACTTTAACTTCCAGGCACCCTTTATGTGACGTAATTATTTGTTCTACATTATAAAGTCCATAACCTCGTGTGCCTGTATTTTTAGTGGAATAACCTCTGGTAAGCATATCATTTATATTAACATTATTCGCGTTTGAAAGATTATTTTTAACTATTAGATAATGTGTTTCCCCTTCTTTTAGGATCTTAATTTCAATATTCTTTTTGATGCAGTCATCTTTCATTACTTCCTCAAAAGCATTATTCAACAAATTATTTAATAAATTTGATATTTCATTATAACTTAAAATATTATCTAAAACATTGTTTTCAATTTCATATTGAAAATTGATATTATTCTTCTTAGCCTTACACATATTTCTATATACTATAGACCTAATAATTACATTATCAATATATACAAGTTCATTTATCTTATCATCATATATATCTTCATCTTTAATATAATTCCTAATCGCCTGTCCTATCTTATCCTCATCTACAATTTCAACGATTCCTCGTATTGTATTCTTATAATTAACAAAATCGTGTTGTCGTTGCTTTATCTCTTGAACAATTTCATTAATTACTTCATTATATTCCCTTGATATTTTCAATTTTTCATTTTCTTTCATCCCCCTAATTATATAATTATATATTAGTATTTGAGAACTAACTAATATACTAACTATCAAAGCTGTAATTGGTAAATTGTTTGAGATTAGTGTATCATCATAAATCAAAATAATTTTAAAAATTATAACATCTATACTAAATGTTAAAATCAGGTACATGGAAATATCATTATTTATTTTCTCAAAATTAATCTTATTGTTAGAATTTAGTTTTGAAAAAATAGCTATACTCACAAGTGTTATTAACTCCAAGATAATTCCTTTAATAAACTCACCATAAATAATTCTATATACAATTGTAGAAATCACCAATTGAAAACTCATTTCTGTAAATAATACCAAAAAAAACTGCAATACAATATCTTTTAATTCTCTTTTATATATAATTTTAATTGTTATAGTCATTAATATATATGAAATAACAAAGTTCAATTTAAAGTATTCTACAGTCGTGACTGAGCTTGAACAAATAATTACCGTAAATAAAAACCTATGCCAGCTACTATTCCTTTTATTTAATACCACCCATAAATAAATTATATTCATAGCATCTAAACTATTTACAATAAAATTACTTAACATAATATCTACCTACTTGCTTAAACTCTGATATTATATTATTCTTAAATTTATACCCTAACAATGCTGTTTTAGAATGCTTACTAAAGTATATCGTACTTAATCTGGAGTCTAACCTTTCTACTTTAAATATGTAATTTTTATTTACGGCAAAAGATTTATGACTTTGAACTATATGTTCACAATCAATTAACCCTAATATTTTTTTTAAGCTTATGTTTGAATATGTATAAACTTGGCTAATAGTATTTACTTCACAGTCTCTTCCCTTAACTTCTATAAATAAGATATCATGTATCTTTACTCTTATGAATACCCCTGTTCTTATTCTTATAACAAGTTCCCTACTTAAATCACCAATTTCATTGCTTAAATTATTAATATCTTTACCAATAAGCTTATTCAGCATACTTTGTACATCATCTTTGCTATAAGGTTTTAATATATAATCATAGCAATGAGTCTGCTTAAATGCTTGCAACATGTACTCCACATGCGTTGTTAAAAAAACAATCTCTCTAAATTCATATTTAGGAATTCCTCTAATATCCATTGCAAGATCTAATCCTGAAGATTCTTTTAAACCAATATCTATGAAAAACATGTTAATATCACTATTTTTAATTATTTCTAAAGCGACGCTTTCACTATCAGCTTCATAAATCTTTATAGACTCATCTATGGAATTAATCATTGTTTTTAAAATTCCTCTCTGCGTGGAATCATCTTCGACTAAAATAACTGAATACAAATGTAGCACTCTCCCTAATCCTTACGTCTTTTAAAAATGTATTACTTTTCTTTACTTGGCTTTCATTCCGTATAATAATCTTACAATATTTTTAAATATTGTACAAATTATTCATTTCCAAGTTATTATATAGTATTTTATCGTTAAATATATAAATCATTCGCATCGTTGTATATTGAAGATTAGGTTTCATGTAATTTATATGTTAATTCTTATAGCTTTTATAGAAATTCATTATGGTTTATTTATCATAATAAGTAAACTGCAATGTGAATTGTATATTATAATCAACATTGCAGTTACTTAAATATATACTTTTATATACTAAATGAATAAACTTACCTTAGAAATCCTGATAGATCAAACTCTCAATTAAAAGAAATGTAGGGACCCAGTTTCTATATACATTATACTTATATTATTTAACTAACATAATTATCATAGAAATTTAGGATACACTAATATACATATATAAGTTACTTAATCCATAGTATCTTTTTTAGTGATTATATTAATCATATGATTTTATGTACATCTCTTTAATTTCACTCATTAAAGGATATCTTGGATTTGCACCTGTGCATTGATCATCAAACGCCTGTTCAACCATTTCATCCATTGAAGCATAGAACTTTTCTTCTGAAACTCCAAATTCCTTTATGCTCTTTGGTATTCCAACTTTGGCCTTTAAATCATCTATTGCTTTAATTAATAATTCAACCTTTTCTTCTTCTGTATTTCCTCCTAGATTTAAATAATCAGCTATTCTAGCATATCTCCATCCTGCATTTGGGTATTTATATTGTGGGAAAGCCGCTTGCTTTCTAGGCGCATCTGTTGCATTAAACCTAATCGCTTCATCTATTAATAATGCATTTGCAATTCCATGAGGTACATGGTGGAATGCTCCTAACTTATGAGCCATTGAGTGGCATATTCCTAAAAATGCATTGGCAAAAGCCATCCCTGCTACAGAAGACGCATGGGCCATCTTTTCTCTAGCTTTAATATTTGTAGTTCCTCCATTATATGCATCTGGTAAATATTTAAATGTTAATCTTATTGCTTCTAAAGCTAATCCATTTGTATACTCAGATGCTAACACTGAAACATACGCCTCAATTGCATGAACTAAAGCATCTATACCAGAGGCTGCTGTTAATCCTTTAGGCATGCTCATCATAAGTTCTGCATCTATTATAGCCATATTAGGAGTCAATGCATAATCTGCAAGTGGATACTTAACTCCTGTTTGTTGATCTGTTATAACTGCAAATGGAGTTACTTCTGATCCAGTTCCTGCTGATGTTGGAATTGCAACTAAAATTGCCTTTTCTCCCATTGGAGGGAACTCATATACTCTCTTTCTAATATCCATAAATCTCATTGCTAAGTCTTCAAATCTAACATCTGGATGCTCATACATTACCCACATAATTTTAGCTGCATCCATAGGCGATCCTCCACCTATAGCTATAATAACATCTGGATTAAAGTCTCTCATTGCATCTGCACCTAAATTTGCAGCCTTTAATGTTGGATCAGGTTCTACATCTGAAAATATCTTGTATTCTATATGATTTTCACTTAAAATATCTGTAATCTTATGCGTATAACCCAAATCAAATAATACTCTATCTGTTACTATGAATGCCCTTTTCTTCTTCATTGCGTTTAATTCTTCTAAAGCAATTGGAAGACATCCAAATTTAAAGTAGATTTTGTCTGGAACTCTGAACCAAAGAATATTTTCTCTCCTCTCAGCAATTCTTTTAACATTAATTAAATGCTTAGGGCCTACATTTTCCGATATTGAATTTCCCCCCCAAGATCCACAGCCAAGAGTCAATGATGGTGCTAACTTAAAGTTATATATATCCCCGATTGCACCCTGAGGTGCAGGCATATTTATTAAAGTTCTAGCGGTCTTCATGGCTACTCCGAACTTCTCTATTCTGTCTACTGATTCCATTTGATTTGTATAAAGTATTGATGTATGACCAAATCCGCCTAATTCTATCATTCTGGAAGCTAATCTTAGCGCATCATCAAAAGTTTTAGCTTTATACATACCTAATATTGGTGACAATTTTTCATGTGAAAATGGTTCTTCTAATTCAGGTGATTCAACTTCACCTATTAATACTTTAGCAGCTTCTGATATCTCTACTCCAGCCATTTTTGCAATCTTGTAAGCTGACTGACCAACAATCTCTGAATTTAAAGATCCCTTTGAATCTAATATTATACTTCTGACCTTATCAATTTCTTCACCTCTAAGTATATAAGCTCCTCTTTCATCTAATTCCTTTAGAACCTCATCATATACTGATTCCATAGCTATTATGCTCTGTTCTGATGCACAAACTACCCCGTTATCAAAAGTCTTAGAAAGCAAAATCGAGTTTACAACCATTTTTATATGAGCTGTATCATCAATTATAGCTGGAGTATTTCCTGCTCCAACTCCAATAGCTGGTTTTCCTGATGAATACGCAGCTCTAACCATTCCAGGACCACCTGTAGCTAGTATAATATCAGATTCTGCCATAACGTTTCTGGATAATTCTATTGATGGCTCATCTATCCATCCAATTATTCCTTTTGGTGCACCAGCTCTTTCTGCTGCTTCTAGAACTATTTTTGCGGCTGCTATTGTTGAATTCTTTGCCCTAGGATGTGGACTTATAATTATTCCGTTCCTTGTCTTTAATGCAATTAATGTTTTAAATATTGCTGTTGATGTTGGGTTTGTTGTTGGCACAATTGCAGCTATTACCCCTATAGGTTCAGCAATATGAGTTATTCCAAACATTTCATCTCTCTCTATAACTCCGCAAGTCTTTGTATCTTTGTATTGGTTATATATGTACTCAGCTGCAAAGTGATTCTTTATTACCTTATCCTCTACTATTCCCATGCCGCTCTCTTCTACTGCCATTTTAGCAAGAGTAATTCTCGCATCATTCGCTGCCATGGCTGCCTGCCTAAATATTTCATCTACATCTTCTTGGGAAAACTTTGCAAATTCTCTTTGAGCTTCTCTTATTTGCTCCATTCTTTTTGTCAATTCTTCTGGATTTGTAACTCTCATTTTCTACCTCCAAAATTATCTTCTAAATTTTTATACTCAAGTTACTTTTGTATAGTAGTTGTACTTACTATAAACAAACTGTGTATAGTTTATCCTGAAAATAATATTTAATTTATCCCATATCAAAATAATTGCTAAGGTATCTAATAAAAATATAAATTATATATTCATTTGCAATGAGAACAAAGTACATATCATGCTGTTATTTTCTAAAAATCGTAAAACAATAGACATGATAGAATAGATTATTCTTTTTCCTATTCTACATGTCTCTAACAAAGCTTCTTTTATATTGATATTAATGTATTGTAGATATTAAATTTAATCCTATGACTCCTATTATTATGAGTCCTATAAAAACTATCTTCTGCAGATTAATCGATTCCTAAAAAAAACATTGCCCTAATAATAGTCCGTTATGGTGAATGTCATATTTTACACAAACTACTATGTTGTTATGTTGTTAGATTCTATAGTATACTAATATCAGTTAGCTATTAATTTCTTTTAACTTAGGAGGAACTATGAATAAAATTATTGAAAAAGCTAAAATTACACATGACTTAAATAAAGAT
>NZ_CP073653.1:0-7500 GCF_018223745.1 Clostridium beijerinckii | reverse complement strand
ATCCGGTCCTGTAATTTTAGTCATAAGTTCCAAAACTGTGCTTTCAGGATTATCTATAAGCATAATAGTCCCATCAATTATTTCAGCTAAATTGTGTGGCGGAATATTAGTTGCCATGCCGACTGCAATTCCTGATGAACCATTTACCAAGAGATTAGGAAATCTTGATGGTAATACTACTGGCTCTTGCTCTTCACCATCAAAGTTAGGCATAAAATCAACTGTGTTCTTATTAATATCTCTTAACATTTCAACTGCTATTTTATTCATTTTTGCTTCTGTATATCTCATAGCAGCTGCACTGTCACCATCAACTGATCCAAAATTTCCATGTCCATCAACTAGCATATATCTCATTGAAAAATCTTGAGCCATTCTAACTAATGCATCATAAACTGAACTATCACCATGTGGATGATATTTACCTAAAACATCTCCAACTATTCTTGCACACTTTCTATATCCCTTTTCAGGAGTTAACCCCAATTCTTGCAACGAATATAATATCCTTCTATGAACAGGTTTTAGTCCGTCTCTTACATCTGGTAATGCACGACCAACTATAACACTCATTGCATAATCTATATAACATTTCTTCATTTCGTTTTTAATATCTACTGGTATAACTTTTCCTTCATTAAAATCCATGTACTTCACCTCGTATTTCAGTACTAAATATCTAAATTAACAACATTTCTAGCATTTTGTTGTATAAATTCTTTTCTTGGCTCAACTTTTTCCCCCATCAATATGGTGAAAATTTCATCGGCAGCCATAGCGTCTTCTATATTTACTTTTAATAAAATTCTCTTTTCTGGATCCATAGTTGTATCCCACAATTGAGATGCATTCATTTCTCCAAGACCTTTATATCTTTGAATATCAGTTGAATTATCTTTTCCACCTAGCTCAGATAAAACACTTTCTAATTCAGGATCACTATATGCATAATAATCTTTTTTACCTTTACTAACTTTATATAATGGTGGTTGCGCTATGTATACATGCCCATCATCTATTAAATTCCTCATATATCTATAAAAAAATGTTAGTAATAATGTTCTAATATGAGCACCATCAACATCGGCATCTGTCATAATTATAATTCTATTATATCTAATCTTTTCAACATCAAAATCATTTCCTATGCCTGCTCCAAATGCAGTAATCATTGATCTAATAGTATCTGCATTTAATATTCTATCTAATCTTTGTTTTTCAACATTTAATATTTTACCTCTTAAAGGTAAAATAGCTTGGAATTTTCTATTTCTTCCTTGCTTTGCAGATCCACCTGCCGAATCTCCTTCGACTATATAAATTTCACATTCCCTTGGGTCTTTAGATGAACAATCTGCTAATTTCCCAGGCAATGTAGATCTTTCCAAGACTGATTTTCGTGTTAATTCTCTTGCTTTTCTAGCTGCATCTCTGGCTCTGGCAGCCATTAGAGCTTTATCAACAATCATTTTACCTATATTAGGATTTTCCTCAAGAAATATTCCTATATTTTCTCCAACAATAGAATCTACAATTCCTCTTACTTCACTATTTCCTAATTTAGTTTTTGTTTGCCCCTCAAACTGAGGTTCCTCAATCTTTATAGATATTACTCCAGTAAGTCCTTCTCTTATGTCATCACCAGTAAAATTCTTGTCATTTTCTTTTATATGTCCAAATTTCTTTGCATAATCGTTAAATACTCTGGTTAATGCAGTTTTAAATCCAACTAAATGGGTTCCACCTTCAACTGTATCAATATTATTTGCAAAGGAAAATATATTTTCAGTGTAACCATCATTATATTGAATAGCAACTTCCACGGATATATTATCTTTCACGCCTTCGATATATATTGGTTCTTCATGAAGTGGAACTTTGTTCCTATTTAAATAGCTAACAAATGATTTAATTCCCCCCTCATAATGGAAAACCTCTTCTTTTTCATCTCTTTTATCTACTAACTTTATATATATTCCTTTGTTTAAGAAAGCTAACTCTCTTAATCTTTGAGATAAAACTTCAAAATCAAATACTATTTCATCAAATATTTCTGTATCAGGCTTAAAATATGTCTGTGTTCCAGTCTGATCACTATCCCCTATTTTAGAAAGCTCATTAAGAACCTTCCCTTTACTATAATTTTGCTGCCATATATGTCCATCTCTCTTAACTGTGACAGTACATTCTTCTGAAAGAGCATTAACTACAGATGCACCAACTCCGTGTAATCCACCTGAAACCTTATATCCCCCTCCTCCAAATTTACCACCTGCATGTAATATAGTCATTATAACTTCAACAGTAGATTTTCCCATCTTAGGATGTATTCCGACAGGCATACCTCTACCATCATCATTTACTGTAATCGAATTATCCTCATTAATGTATACTTCTATCTTATTACAATATCCTGCTAAAGCCTCATCAATGCTATTATCTACGATTTCATATACTAAATGATGAAGTCCTCTTGAACTAGTGCTTCCAATATACATTCCTGGTCTTTTTCTTACTGCTTCTAATCCTTCAAGAACTTGTATCTGATTTTCATCATATTTTTTGTTATTTTGTTCCAAATCAGACTCCTCCTAAACTTAATAAGTATTATTAAAATTTTCAATTTTATGGAATTAAGAACTATATTCTATATCTGTCCTTTTTGTTAATGTAGTTGATGATATTGGTGATAAATATATTTTACTCTTATTATCTACTTCTGCTATTATAAACGACTTTGGTTTTTCTTCTGTTATTCTTTCTACAAATCCGTCTTCTTCTGCTAGCCTTAAAAATTGTATTGTATCAGAGCTATACATCGTATTTTGAAGATCGAATATTCCAATAATGTCTTTAATAGGAACTACTACATTTTCACCTAAATGCAAAAACATTATATATTCCTCCCTTGATTTAAAATTTGTCCGTTTGATACATTAAATATCTTGACTTTATCATCTAAATAATCATTTAAATCCTCAATTCCAGCACATGTTATTATAGTTTGTATATCCTTTATTGATCTTAATATATATTTTTTCCTATTTACATCAAGCTCGGATAAAACATCATCTAACAATAATACTGGATATTCACCTGTAATCTCTCTAATGATTTTTAAAGATGCAAATTTCATAGTTAAAATCGATGTTCTTTGTTGTCCTTGAGATCCGAAAACCTTAGTATCAATATTATTTATAAATACGCTAAAATCATCTCTATGAGGTCCTACAGACGTTAACCCCTTTTCCCTATCTTTTTCAATATTATCTTTTAGTTTTTTTAAATAATTATCTTTAAATTTTCCATTCTCTAGATTAACAGTACAATTATATTTAAAGTTTATTTCTTCTTTTCCAGATGTAATTTCTTTATGAATTATATCACCGTAAAAATTTATCTTATTTATATATTCTAACCTTTTTGAAATAATATAATCAGCATATTTACTTAATTGTATATCATATACATCTAAGATATCTTCACTAAATGACCTGCTCTTTAATAAAATGTTTCTTTCGCCTAAAACTTTATTATATTGTACTAAATTGAAGTAATAGTTTGGATTTACCTGAGATAATTCCATATCTAATAGTCTTCTTCTTAAACTCGGTGCTTCCTTTATAACTTTTAAATCTTCTGGAGAAAACATTACTACATTAAAAATTCCAAATAATTCACCTATCTTATTTACTTTTATATTATTTACTTTTATGGCTTTCTTACCATCTCTGAGTATATTTATATCGATCTTTTTATCTAATCTATTTTTCCCTATAAGTAAACTTATGTAGGCTGTACTATTTTCCCAATTTATTAATTCTTTATCTTTTGATGTTCTGTGTGATTTTGCAAAAGCACAATAATATACTGATTCTAAAATATTTGTTTTTCCTTGAGCATTATCTCCCACAAACACATTAACATTTTCAGTCAATTCTACGCTTAATTTTTTATAATTCCTATAATTAAGCAAATTTATATTTTTAACATACATAAAAATACACCTATAATAATTATATCATAAATAATCAAATAACTATCTCTATATTATTTCAAAATCTGAACCTTCGAAGTTTACTACATCTCCAATTCTTAATTTTTTACCTCTTTGAGTACAAACTTCTCCATTAACCTTTATCATTCCATCTTGCACATAAATCTTAGCTTCTGAACCTGAGCTAGCAATAGATGCCCATTTTAAAAAAGCATCTAATTTTATAATTTCAGTATCAATTTTTATTTTATTCATTTTCATTATATAAATATTAAAATAATATTTATCCTCCTATCTCATCAGTCTTACTGGCAAAACTAAATATTTTGCATTTTCATTACTATTTTCTTCAATAACACATGGGCTTATACCAGATGTCATTTTCATAACAACTTCATTATCCTCCATGTTCTTTAAAACATCTAGCAGATATTTTGAGTTAAATGCAATTTCTATTTCATCTCCTTGCAATTTTATCGAAATTTCATCTCTTACCTTTCCCAATTGAGAATTAGAGGTTATTACTAAGTTATCTTGATGTAAATCTAATTTTATTAAATTTGTATTTCCATCCTTAGCCATTAGGGATGCTCTTTCTATCGCATTTTGTAGTTCTTGTCTATTAACATTTACAAATAGTTTGTGTTCTTGTGGTAATAATGATTTATAATTTATGAACTTACCTTCTAATAATCTAGATATTATTTTAGTTCTTTTTAAATTAAATAATATATGGTTATTAGTAAATGTTATATCCACAATCTCATCTATATCTTCTAGTATCTTTGATACTTCATTTAATGTTTTTCCTGGAATTACAACTTCTATATCAATATCCGTATCTAAAAATTCACTTTTTATAGCTAATCTATATCCATCTAGAGCAACTAAGTTTAAGTTTTTATTTCTCACCTCGAATAATATTCCTTGAAGAATAGGTCTTGTTTCGTCTTGAGCGATAGCAAAAGAAGTTCCCTTTATCATATTTTTTAATATATTTTGATTTACTGATATTTTTAAATTCTCATTAATTTCAGGTAACTCTGGAAATTCGTTTGTGTTCATATAAACTACATCAAATATGGATTTTTCACAAGTTATTTTTATTATCTGATTTTCCATAGTTTCTATTCTTATAGTTGAATTAGGTAGTTTTCTTATTATTTCTCCAAATATTTTAGCATCAATAACTATACTTCCTTCTTCCATAATAGTTGCATCAACTAATGTTTGAATACTAACATCCATATCTGAACCTATAAGAGTTATTGTTGAATTACTTGCATTTATATGAATACCTTCTAATATAGGCATTGTTGATTTACCTGTTATGGCTTTTTGAACTATTGATATACCTTCTAATATTTTTTGTTTTTCACATGTAAAGATCATTGAAAATCCTCCTTATTTTATTCACAAGAATTAAAGATGATAATTAGTAGTTAGATAAATATTTTTATAGTAATAATAGTAGTAGGGGCTGTTAATTTGTTGATAACTAGTATAATCGCTGTAATATCAACAAAATTTAGTTCAAAAATATTGTGGATAAATCAGTAACAAAACAGACTGGTTATCCACAAGTATAAGCGTAATATAACTAAAAAAATATTATCCACAAGTTATTATGTACTTATTATACAGCTCTGTGGATTAATTCTGAGTCAATTTTTTTGTAATGTCGTTAACAGTATTCTGTAATGAATCATCAGTCTTGAGATTCTCAGATATTTTCTCATAAGCATGTATTACCGTGGTATGATCTCTCCCTCCAAATTCTTCTCCAATTTTAGGTAAAGACATATCTGTTAGTTTTCTACTTAAATACATTGCTATTTGCCTTGGGTAAGCAACATTTCTAGTTCGCCTTTGAGATTTTAAATCTTCAACACGCAAATTAAAGTAACTAGAAACTACATCTTGTATTAAGTCAATAGTCACATGCTTTCCTTGCTTTTTAGATATTATATCTTTTAATGCTTCTGTAGCTAAATCTACAGTAACTTCTCTGTTAGTTAATGAGGAGTAAGCAATTATTCTTATTAGTGCGCCTTCAAGTTCCCTTATATTAGATTTAATTTTAGTAGCAATGTATCCCATAACTTCATTTGCTACATTTAAATTTTCAACATCAGCTTTCTTTTTTAGTATTGCCATTCTAGTTTCGAAATCAGGGACTTGAATATCTGCTATTAAACCCCATTCAAATCTAGATCGAAGCCTATCTTCTAATGTTGGAATTTCTTTTGGCGGTCTATCTGAAGATAATATAATTTGTTTATTCGCATCATGTAACGCATTAAATGTATGAAAGAATTCTTCTTGAGTACGCTCTTTTCCGGCTATAAATTGAATATCATCTATAAGTAAGATATCAACATTCCTGTATTTATTTCTGAATTCTTCATTCTTATCATCTTTTATAGCGTTTATTAATTCATTGGTAAATTTTTCAGATGAGACATATACAACTTTAGCATTAGGATTACCATCTAAGATGTAATGACCTATGGCATGCATTAAGTGAGTCTTTCCAAGTCCGACTCCACCATATATGAATAACGGGTTATATGCTTTTGCTGGTGATTCTGCAACTGCCAAAGATGCAGCATGAGCAAATCTATTACTATTACCTATTACAAAAGAATTAAAAGTATATTTTGGATTTAATGTAGACGACATTTCATCATTAACTACAATAGCTTTTGGTTTCTGATTTGACGAACTCTTAATTTCTTCTTTTTCATAGATTTCAGACATTATAATAAATTCAATTGTATATAATTTTGAACATACTGCTTTTATGGAGTTTGCAACTAAATCTTTATATCTTTTATCTAAAATATCTTGAGTAAAGGAATTTGGAACGCTTATCTTTAGAGTATTAGAAGAAATAGACAGAGGTTCGCAGCTTTTAATCCAAGTATTAAAACTAACTTCACTTAGCTCACTTTTTATAATATCTAAGGTTTTATCCCATAAATTTTTAAGATCGGCATCCATTCTTATTCCTCCAATAATTGTAATAAAAAAATTTTTATAATAGTTATGTACAGTTTATCAACAATGATATTAACATTCATATATTATAGCCAAGTATGTATATAAATATATCAACATGTTAATAACTATGTGTATAGATTAAATTTCTATAAATTTAATAACAATCTGTTATTAAGTGTTATAAACATGCTAAGATCTAAATAAAATCAACTATAAAGCATGTACTAACAATAAAAATAAACAAGTTATGCACAATTTTATCCACACATGTGGATAAGTTTTTATATTAATAAGTTATTCACAACATAATATTTATGATAACATAAGTAAATACTCATATTCAATAAGTTATCCACAAAAAAATATATATAAATATATTTATCAACAATTATTACCACCTTGACAGAAAAATAGTATATCTATATAATGATAAAGTAAAATTTAAATAGCGAAGTATAGTTTTTACTATAAATAATAAATTTAAGGGGGTGCATATGTAA